>DAOSCC010000039.1:0-13072 GCA_035361135.1 Clostridiales bacterium
GATGAGCAGTGATTTCAGGGGAGACCCGGCTTCTGCGATGCTGGAGGTGCTTGACGGCGAGCAGAACTTCGCTTTCAGGGACCATTACCTGGAACTGCCTGTTGACCTGTCCGACGTGCTGTTCCTTACCACGGCCAATTCGCTTGATACGATACCGCGGCCGCTGCTCGACAGGATGGAAGTAATCACGATTTCCGGCTACACCGAGGAGGAGAAAGTCCAGATAGCACAGCGGTACCTGGTGAACAAGCAGATGAAGGCCCACGGGCTTCAGAAGAAAAACCTGAAGATAACCGAGGACGCCATCAGGTGCATCATCAATTACTACACCAGGGAAGCCGGCGTGAGAAACCTCGAGAGAGAAATAGCCAACATCTGCAGGAAAGCAGCCAAGCTGCTGGTTTCAGGCAGCAGGAAGTCGGTGACTGTCACTCCGTCAAATATCGAGAAGTACCTGGGGACACGGAGATACAGATTTGACAAGGCCAATGAAAAGGATGAAGTGGGCGTTGCCACGGGACTGGCATGGACGCCTGTCGGCGGGGATACCCTTGCGATAGAGGTGACGGTCATGGATGGAAGCGGAAAGCTGGAGCTTACGGGACAACTGGGAGACGTGATGAAGGAGTCGGCAATGGCTGCGGTGAGCTTCATACGGTCCAGGGCCGAACTGCTTGGTATAGACAGGGAGTTTTACAAGAAGTACGATATACACATCCATGTACCTGAGGGCGCAACACCTAAGGACGGGCCTTCGGCAGGCATAACGCTGGCAACCGCAATGGTATCGGCCCTTACGGGAAGGGCTGTAAAACGGAACGTGGCGATGACCGGTGAAATAACACTCAGGGGGCGTGTACTGCCAATAGGCGGCGTGAAGGAAAAAGTGCTTGCCGCCCACAGGGCAGGCATCGATACCGTGATACTGCCCGCGGAAAACAGGAAGGATATAGACGAAATACCCGTGAATGTACGGTCGGGACTGAAATTCGTCTTCGTGGAGGAGATGGATACGGTCCTGAATACAGCGCTGACCCCGGAGAAGAATCACAGGGACATCGAAAGCGGCCGTGAAGACCAGGAAGCCGTACTGCTCGCAGAAGAAAGCGCAGCAGTGGACGGACAGAGCAGCACGCATCGGATGTGATCCTGAGAGTTTTGCATGAGACGTTTCTGCCATAGCAGAAGCGTCTTTTTTGTTGGACGGATGCTAAAAAATATAAAGGAAATGAAGGAATTCTGGCATTTAATATCGAATTATGTAAGGAATGTTATCTACGTATAAAGGCATTTGCAGATGCAAGCCCTGAGAACCGCTCCTGCTCTGCAGGCCGAAACCAGGAGGATAACGATGCATGATTATATGATTGCTGTTATATGTGCGGTAGCGGTCAGCGGCATCATAATGCTGGTGGTTTTCCACCGCCTTGAGGTCCTGAGTTTCAGGACTGTCGCCTCAATCACACCAATCACACTGGCTTCTCTGATCACGGCATTGATCATACCGGCCATATACAGCGCTATTTCCGGCGGTGAAACTGATAGAGCCGATCCGACGGTTATTATAATGACAACAGTGGCAGCATTTATCGCTTATGTTGTCATAGTCCTGATACTGAGCATTCTGATCTCCGTCATCGTTCCAGGTGTAAAACCCCGTGATAAGGACGGGAAAACTTCGAAGACAAACAAAAAAGATGTAAAATCCGATGGAAGTATGCGTGAAAAGACAATACTGGAACAGGTTGGAGCGCTTTACTTCAATGATAGGGCAGGAGAAAGCAGAGAAGAACAGGAAGGGGCAGTTTCCGGATCCGGTACTGAGCCTGTGGCTGCGAGTATCGGCTCGGCAGAAATCACAGCAGAGGCAGTGCATTCGGAGACACTCCCGGGTATGCCGGAGCAGCCTGAATCCGGTCAGGATATATCATATGCCCTTGATGATCAGCTATATTCGGCAGGCATGATGCCGGACCATGGAACATCGAACCAGTTGGATACAGCGGCCGCTTCCGGGACAGAAACGGAACAGTATGCAGCCTCCGTAGCGAATGCCGGATCCGGCATGGATACGGCCAAGGTCTCGGAAATATCTTCCTGCACGGACGGGATACAGCCTGAGCATGAAGCCGTGCAGACACCGGAAGTTCAGGATTTCCCGGATGCGAAGCTGCATAAACCCTTGCTTGCCGGAGACAATTACCTTGAACAGATATACCTGAATTATGTCGCACATGGTGACGAATTGAAGGAAGATGCCGGCGAAATGACCGGCGAGGCTGCGAGCGATGCAGAAAAATCTGTTGACAGTGCAGAAATTATTGATAAAATGGGCATAGAAAATAAAGTTTACGATAGCGAAGCTATGACTATCGAAGAATGTATAACAGAGGCTTTCCGGCTCAAGGAAGCCGGCGACCTTGAAGGAGCGATACTTTATTTTATGTACGCTCTTGATAAAAAGCCTCAAAAGGAGCTTACCTTCTGGATAATACTTGACATATGCGTCATGTATAAAACACTCGGTCAGCAGGACCTGGCACTGGAAATACTCAATGGCTATTATGAGGCTTACGGCGACACGATGGATGACCGACTCAGGGACGAGATCATCAGGAATCTGACTGATGCAGGCGCTTAACGGACGATATGGTCTGTTACAATATTAAGGAGGGTATCTTTAAATGAAAAAAACTCAAAAAATACTTGGATTGCCTATTATCAGCATATCCGACGGCATGGAAGTCGGAAAGGTCAAGAGCATAATTATAAACGCTGAGAAGGGAGCCATTGACTATATTGCTGTCGACAGCGGGATACAAATTTTCAGTGCCAGGGTCATAGCAACGGAAGATATACTGGGCATCGGTGAATATGCTTTGACTATTGAGAATGAAGACGTCATTACAGATATCAGCAAGATACCTTCAGCGATACAGTTACTTCAGAAAGACATAAGGGTAAAGGGAACCAAGGTACTTACCAAAAAGGGCAGCCTGATAGGCGAGATCGGTGACATATATGTTGATGAGAATAACGGATGCCGGATAACGGGCCTTGAATTCATAGCAGACATAACACAGAAGCAGATACGCCTGATACCAAGGGATTCGGTGATAACATTCGGAAAGAATCTCACGGTAGTTACGGAGGACGTGGAATCAAGACTTCTCGACACACCTTCGCAGCTTGACAGTGACAGAGGGTCCTTAGAATCCGAAAAAAAAAAATATTATTGATTTGATCGGCCAGTTTAGCGCACAGGATGCGGAACCGGAAATAAAGACAGGCCTGGACGGCGGCTCAGCAGTTGATGACCTGGCAAGCGCGCTTGATGAAGCGGCAGCCATCGCCGGCGAAGAAACCGGGTCGGAAATCGCTGCCGGTGCGGACGTTCCGTCTGAGTCTGCTGATCAGCCTGCAGAAGACGACAGGGACAATGCGTCGATCCTGTTCGAACAGAGGCAGAGACAGTATCTGAAAGGGAGATATGCAACAAAGACCATAACGGACAACGACGGGAATGTGATCATATACGAAGGAATGCAGATAGACGACGCAGTGATCGATGAAGCAAAGAAAAAGAGCAGGCTCGTGGAACTGGTGATGAACAACAGGGCATGAAAGAGTAAAAAAGTATAAAGTACGCGGTGCTTTATACTTTTTTGATAATAGTCCGGAGAGCCGGATACTAAAGAAAAGACTTACGGAGTTGTTATTTGTGAAAAAAACCGGTAACAAACTGCTGATCTTTTTGCTAATACTGGTACAAAGCCTGCTGGCAATAGGAGCGGGGATTGCTGTCCTGTTTAATGCTTCCGGCAGGGTTATTCCGGTCAATGTATATGCGGGAGACCTGGATATAGGAGGCAAAGGTTTCGAGGAAGCCGCCAGGGCCATCGAAGCTGATTATGAAGCCAGGTTCGGAGTTCAGCATATCCGGTTGAAGGCAGACGACGATCAGATATACGAGATACCTTTCTCGAGCATCGAAGCAACTGTTGACGGCATGGCTACGATAGAGCCGATTATGTCCATGGATGGGATAGAAGACATACCGCGCCTGATCGGGACACATTTCGGCAATCATACCACCGTTCTGTCACCTGTGGTAAAATTCAATGAAAGCAAGCTCAGGATGAAGCTGATAGAGCTGTCCGAAAGCATCAACAGGGACCCGGTCGATGCCCGGATCTACTACAAGGACGGGCTTATTGAAAAGGAACCTGATGATCCCGGGGTGTCGCTTAATGTCAACAATGCTGCAGAGCTGATCCGCAGGCAGCTTTCCGCCGATCCCTTCGGCGTTATAGATCTGCGGGCAGGGAAAGCCATGGATACTGTTTACGCAGATGTCACAATGAAAGATCTTGACGCGATACAGGTAGTGCTTGGCGAATACTCAACGAGCATAATGGATGGAGCGGTGGAAGACAGTATAGAGACCGCTGTGGAAGGCATAAACGGGATCGTGCTCGCTCCCGGAGGTGATCCTTCAGGCAGGAGCGTGTTCTCGTTTGCCGAAACGATGCTTTCCCTGAACCCGGACATGACCTTTGACGAAGGTTACTGCCAGGTGGCGTCAACGATGTATGCCGCACTCCTGGAGGCAGGGATACCGGCGGAGAATATAACAAGGCTGCCTCACAAGCTGACTGTGGATTATATTGAACCGGGATTGGACGCGATGGTCGCTGAGGATGCATACGACCTGAGATTCTCGAACCCGTTCGGCAACAACCTGGCAATCTATGCTGTAAAAAAGGGAACCGTCGTAACAGTTGCTGTCGCCGGCAGTCGTGATGACAGGCCGGATAAGAGCGTAATCAGCACGCAGACAGTAAACAAATCGGTACCGCCCGTCTACTATGTGGAGAACAGGGATCTGAAACCGGGAGAACAGGTAGTCCTGGACCCCGGGAAGGAATCACTGTAAGGGTTTACAGGAATAACGAACTGATCAGCACAGATACATATGAAGCGGAATCTTCCATCGTGCAGATCGGTCCCGACACTGATCCGGAAATCAAAAACAAGTGACGTGATCAGTAGAATCTTCTGAGGACTTCCAGCGCATCGTTTTCTATTATCTTCTCGCCATGCTCGCTGAGATAACCTTCCATGAAGCTGTTGTTTGTTATTTTGACGCCGTACTCCGCAAGCACCAGTTCGAACATTCTCATGCCGTAAGAATGAAGGCCGCTTTTTGTGAGCAGGAGATAATAGGAATCCCCGCACCTGTACAGCGTGCTTTCACCGCTGTAATGCATTTCAAGCCTGCGCGCAAGCTCGCTTATGTCGTCCATCGATTTGAAAGAATATATAAGGAACGGAGATGAAACCCGCCTGCTTTTCTTCTTCACCCGCAGGTCGCTTTTCTTCATCCTGTTCTTGATATACTTGTGGATGGACTCGAATTCACCTTCGTCGTCGATCCTTGTGATATTGATGACGAAGCCTTCGTCCGAATCGGGCACGGGTTCTATGATCAACTGTGAGTCGGCAAGGCTGAAACCCAACTGTTCCTCCGCCTGTTCCATAAGGTCCCAGAAAAACTCCTGGGCCGCGGGCGAGTTATAGTTCAGTGATTCCAGATCTACGTTCCTCTCTTCGAGGTCATTATATGTTATTGTCACTCTTATAATATTATCGCCTATTCTTTCGATCTTCATGGCAACTCCGGTTCAGTCGGCATATCATAATGCCTTGATTATATCCTACTTCCATTATACTTCTTTATTGCTGAAAAGAGAAGCATATAATTCCGCGCCTGGCCGCCATTATATCCATAATGGCTTATATCCCGGCAATCTCGGGCCTTTTGGGAGCTTCCTCCCCTGCATGGAAATAACGGACCTGCGGAAATTTTTCATTTGCGGGAAATTCCTGCCGGATCTGATCCCGGCCCCGTTGCTGTTTCCAATTCTGCATAAAAGGTTTTGATCCGGTTCTGTCACCAGTGCTGTACAGGATTTCGATCTTCGGTACTCTTTCTGAGCCAGGGCACCATTCAAACTGCGGCTGAGACATAATGAGGCGGCGGGTTATCCCCTGCCGCCTCGCCTGACTTCCGATGACTGTGTCAACCCGCCTTGATTTCCGTCCAGATACGGTTATATACCCTGTTTATCTCGTCTCCCGGATATTCGAAGATCTCGCAGTTGACAAGCTGGTCCTCGGTCGGATATGCACTGGAATTGGTGATCACTTCCGGATCGAGCAACTTCATGGTCTCGACGTTGGGTGTTGCATAACCGATATAATTCACATTTCTGAGAGCGATCTCAGGGTCACACAGGAAATTTATGAACAGTTCAGCGGCCTCCTGGTTCTTTCCCGTCTTCGGGATCACCATCGAATCGAACCAGTAGTTGGAGCCTTCCTTCGGGATCGCATATGCGAGATTCTCATTTTCCCTCATCGCAATAAGGGCGTCGCCGGACCATACCACCGCCATTGCTGCACTCTCGGCAATCATCATGTCTTTTGCCTCATCCACCAGATATGCGAGTACCAGCGGCTTTTGCTCGATCAGTTTTTGCTTCGCTTCCTCGAGTTCATCGATGCTCTTGGAATTCATGGAATACCCAAGCATTTTGAGCGTTATGCCGATACTGTCTCTCTCGCTGTCAGACATGATGATCTGTTTTTTATATTTTTCGTCCCACAGTATCTTCCAACTGTCAACGGGCTCCGTCACCATGGTCTTATTGTAAAGTATGCCGACCGTGCCCCACATATAAGGCACGGAGTACTTGTTTTCCGGATCGAAGGCAAGGTTCTTGAACTGGTCGCCTATATACTTATAATTGGGGATGTTGTCAATGTTGATCTCTTTCAGAAGGCCTTCGTCGATCATCCTCTTTATCATATAGTCCGACGGGATCGCAATGTCATAATTGGAACTGCCGGTTTTTATCTTGACATACATGTCTTCATTGGTGGTATACGTCTCGTAAACGATCTTGATATTGGGGTATTTATCCTCGAAATCCTCAATAACCGATTCGTCGATGTAATCTCCCCAGTTGAAAACGTTGAGGGTAACTCTCTCCGTCCCGTTACCGTTGTCAGAGCCTGGTGAGCCGCAAGCTGAAAGTGTAACCGCTACAGCAAGCAGCAATACTGCTAAAAATGTGATCCTTTTTTTCATTTTCATTTCTCCTTTACTGTTGTTGTAGTTGAACACCTCGGCTTGTTGAAAAATCTCCTTGCCTCAGTATTGTTTCAAATATCTCTATATATTCACTATCGGGGCTCCGTTCTTGCCGTTTGCCGAGGAACGCTTGTTCACGATCAGCAGCAGAACGAGGACCACGATGAACATCAGTGTCGACAGGGCATTGATCTTGGGGCTGATGCCCAATCTTGCCATCGAATATATGGTTATCGAAAGCGTGGAGACTCCCGAACCGGTAGTAAAGAAACTTATTATAAAGTCATCCAGTGACAGCGTAAAGGCCAGCAGGAATCCTGTCACGACGCCCGGCATTATCTCGGGAAGAATGACCCTGAAAAAAGCGTACGCCGGTTTGGCTCCCAGGTCGAGCGCCGCCTCATACATATGCTTGTTCAGCTGTTTCAGCTTCGGAAGCACTGAAAGCACGACATACGGTATGTTGAACGTTATATGGGCCAGCAGCAGTGTCGTAAAGCCCAGATCCAGTTTGATGAAAACGAACAGGATCATGAGCGATATACCTGTCACTATGTCGGGATTTACTACCGGAAGATAGGTCAGGTTCATCACGAATGATTTGACCGTCTTTTTCATATTGTGTATCCCGACTGCTGCGGCCGTACCTGCCACAGTAGCTACCAGCGCCGAAAGCAGGGCTATTATGACCGTATTATACAATGAAGACAGGACCTGTCTGTCATGAAAAAGCTCTCCGTACCATTTCAGTGTGAAACCGCCCCAGTTGCCGCGCGACTTTGATTTGTTGAACGAAAAAACGATCAGTGTCAGCACCGGCGCATACAGGAAGACGAATATAATAATCAGGTAGATCCTTTTGATTGCCTTTTTCAAAACAGCGCACCTCCTGTACCTTCCTTGTCATTCCTGGACATGACTCCCATGCTCAGCAGTATCAGCAGCATCATGATGATCGAAACGGCCGAACCGAAGTTCCAGTCGTATACCCTCATGAACTGGTCTTCGATCAGGTTGCCTATCAGCATATACTGGCTTCCGCCGAGCAGCTTAGAAATTATGAATGTAGTTACGGCCGGCATGAACACCATCGTTACGCCTGAAGCGACTCCGGGCAGACTGAGCGGGAATATGACCTTCCGGAACACCGTTAAGTTGTCCGACCCAAGGTCTTCAGCGGCTTCGATCAGGCTCCTGTCGATCTTTATCAGCACCGAGTATATCGGCAGCACCATGAAAGGCAGGAAATTGTAAACCATGCCGAGAACGACAGCAAAATCGGTATACAGCAGGTGTACCTGCGGCAGGCCCAATGTCCCCAGGATGGAGTTGATCACGCCCTTGCGGTCCAGCAATGTCATCCATGCATATGTCCTCAGCAGGAAATTCATCCACATCGGTACGACCATGAGCATGACCAATGTGCTTTTCCTGCTGATATCTTTGCCGGCAAGTATCATTGCCACAGGATATCCTAAAATGAAGCAGACGACCGTACTGATCACCGCGAGCACTATTGATCTCCACAAAACTTTCAGATATGTGGGCTCCATCACCCTTATGAAATTATCCAGCGTAAATACCACCGTGCCGTTTTCTGTCCTGGTAAAGCTGTAGTACAGCACCAGCAGCAGCGGCACGATAGTGAATATTATCATCCATAATATATACGGATATGACACCCATGTCTTTTTCATACTGCCGACACCTTTTTCATTATTTGAATATCCTGCGGATGTATATACATTCCCACATCGGTATTGACCGGGGCCATCCTTGTGCTGTGCACTATCCAGCTGTAACCGTTGCGGTCGTCCACCTGCATTTCATAATGGACTCCCTTGAATATCACCGATTTGACCGTGCCGTGCAGCGGGCTTTGGTCCATCGGTACCAGTTTTATATCCTCGGGGCGGATGACCACGTCGACATCTTCATTTGTGCCGAAGCCTTTATCGACACAGTCGAACTCGTGCCCGGCAAATTTGACCCTGAAATCCCTCAGCATGATCCCGTCGATGATGTTGCTTTCGCCTATGAAGTCGGCAACGAAAGCATTTTTGGGCTCGTTGTATATGTCTTCGGGAGTACCTATCTGCTGTATCGTGCCGCTCTGCATCACGACGATGGTATCCGACATGGTAAGGGCTTCTTCCTGGTCGTGCGTGACATATATGAACGTGATCCCAAGCTGCTTCTGCATTTTCTTGAGTTCGAGCTGCATTTCCTTGCGGAGCTTTAGGTCCAGCGCGCCGAGAGGCTCGTCCAGCAGAAGCACTTCGGGTTCGTTGACCAGCGCGCGCGCTATGGCGACCCTTTGCTGCTGGCCGCCGCTCAGCGAATCCACCGAACGTTTCTCGTAGCCTTCCAGGTTCACCAGGTGCAGCATTTTGGAGACTTTTTCACGAATCACGTCTTTGCCGAGTTTCTTGATCCTGAGCCCGAATGCGATATTTTCAAATACATTCATATGGGGAAACAGGGCGTATTTCTGGAAGACAGTATTAACCTTCCTTTTGTACGGCGGCACGTCCGTGACATCGACGCCTTCGAACAGGATCCTGCCTGAGGTGGGCTTTTCGAAACCGCCGATCAGGCGTAAGGTAGTAGTCTTTCCACATCCGCTGGGACCCAGGAACGTTATGAATTCGTTCTGACGGATATACAGGCTGATACCCTTCAGCGCTTCAGTTCCGTCATAATCTTTTACCACATCCACCAATTCGATAATGTGTTTTGACATAGCGCATACTCCTTATACCAGATAGTCAAGTATGCCGGTGTTCTTATGGCAACTCAGAAACTGGGCGGGGTGGATACCCATAATACCTTTGCCTCTGTTTTCCCGGCGTTTGATATATAGTGGACGGAATTGGGCTTGTAGTAAAAACTCTCGCCTTTTCTCGCCCGGTATTTCCTTGCTGCCAGATGGATGAAAACGCTCCCTGACAGTACATAACCAAATTCCTCGCCCTCGTGGGGATCATCCACTTCCGAAGATCCACCCGGGGCGAGTTCCAGCAGTATCGGTTCCATGTGGTTTTTCTGCGAATCCGGCACGATCCATCTGATCACATGCTTAAGGCCGTCGTTTTCCTTGACGAAGGCGTCATCCTTACTGAATACTATCTTCTCGTCGGAACTGTCATTGAAGAAGTCCCTCAGGTTCGTGCCCAGGCACTGCAGAATATCCACAAGAGTCGCTATCGACGGAGAGGTGAGGTCCCTCTCTATCTGCGAAATGAAGCCTTTCGAAAGTTCGCTCCTGTCTGCAAGCTCTTCCTGTGTCAAACCGTTTTTGATCCTCAGCATTTTGATTTTGTGGCCTATTTCCATACCATTATTTTCCTTTCACTATCCAGACGCCTACCGGATCTTTTTGCTTTTATAAGTTATATCTAAACATTTTGTTTACAATCACTAAACAAAATGCAAAAAGCAATTTATTATAATCACATAATATATTTGATGTCAATAATATTTTTCAAAAAAAGCATGAGAAGATATACCGGTATGGCGGGCAAAATTTCCGGCAGGTCCGGATTGCCGGGCGTATTTTCGTATATGAATTATTTTAAGCAATTGATGAGCAGGTGATGACTGGTGTTATTGCTGAATATGTGAACATACCCGAAGGCAGCAGACGGCAAGTGTACAGATTTGGGGCAGGAACTGCATTGTGTACAGATTGAGCGTTTCAACTGTCCGCAGGTACTTCCTTGATGATCAGAAATTGCCCGGCGTACAGATCCGGGGATATTACCTGCATGGCGATTGATATATACTTTTGCGTGTATAGGTCAAGAGTAAGGGGAATTAGTTGTCCTGTGATCCTGATGCTTACGATCTCAGTATTTCGATTATATTTACAGCCTTATCCATATAAACCTGCTGGCGCATGTCGAGCACCGGCTTGAGCAGCTTCAGGAATCTCAGCACCTCTTCCTGTCCGGGCGAACTCCTGTTCATACTCCCGACATGCCGCTTCAGTTCCCTGTAAGCGTTGCTGAAACGCATCCCCTGTTCGAATGCGCTGCTGAAAGTCCCGTTCCTTGTTTGCGGAACGAACCTGGATATCGTCGTGAGTATCTCGCGCATGAGAGTAAGCCTGTCGGGCTGGACGTACTGGTCCGACCCGTCTTCAGAGTTCCTGTGGTCCCTGCTGTAAAGCTGTTTTACTTTCTGTATGGTCAGCAGTCCGTTGGTAATATCATCTATGCTTATTGAATTTTTCATGGTATCACCGTTCTTAACTGTTTTGATACATACGGCAATGTTTTGACGCGTTGCTGCGGAGCAAAACATAATAAAATCGCCGCCTACGTTCATATTATGTTAAACAGGCGGCAATGTTTCTTAATGGCGATTCCAATTTTACAGCGGAAAATCCCTGTTGAGTTTCCTGTGGGTGAATGTCCTGCGTTTTTCAGCGTAGTCCGCCACTATGTGCCCGTTGCCTATAAGCATGTATTTATATATAACAAGGCCTTCAAGACCTACAGGGCCCCTGGCATGGAGTTTTCCCGTACTGATGCCCACCTCCGCCCCTAGTCCGTACCTGAACCCGTCGTTGAACCTGGTGGAGCAGTTCCAGAAGACACTGCCGGAATCGACCAGCGACATGAAGCGTGCGGCATTGTTCCTGTCATTGGTGACAATGGCGTCGGTATGTCCCGAACCATACGTATTTATATGGCCTATGGCTTCTTCAAGGCTGCCGACGACCCTGACGGACAGCTTGTAGTCCAGGTATTCCGTCTTCCAGTCGTCTTCCGTTGCAGGGCTGACATCTATGACAGCTGCTGTTTCGCTGCAGCCATACAATTCGACGTGTTTCTCATCTGCCGCTTTCTTCAGCATGGGCAGGAAGGTTTTCGCAATATCCCTGTGTACCAGGAGCGTCTCCAGAGCATTGCAGACCGCTACATACTGGGTTTTGGAGTCGATGACGATACGCAATGCCATTTCAGGATCGGCGGAGGAATCAACATAACAGTGGCATATGCCGTCTGCATGGCCCATGACAGGGATTTTTGTGTTGTCCATTATATACCTGACAAATTCATTTGAGCCTCTGGGTATTATCAGATCGATGTACTCGTCCTGCTTCAGCATTTCTTTTATCTCGTACCGGGTTTCCAGTAGGCTGCACCATCCTTTGGGTATCCCTGCGGATTCCGAGGCGGAGATTATGATCCTGGCCAGCGTCCTGTTAGTTTCGATGGCTTCGGATCCACCCTTTAAAAGCACGCCGTTCCCGCTTTTGAGGCAGAGCGTCGATATCTGCACCAGCGCATCAGGCCGGGATTCGAATATCACGCCGATCGCTCCGACAGGGCAGGTCACCTTGTAAAGCTCGAGACCCTCGTCAAGCTCAGTTGACATAAGTGTCCTGCCTACCGGGTCCTCAAGCCTGATGAGGCTGTTGATGCCCGATAGACAATCGCTGAGTTTTGACTCGTCGAACTTGAGCCTCTTCAGGAGCGGCATCGGTATATTCTCCGCTTCGCTTCTTCTCAGGTCTTCCCGGTTTGCCCGGAATATCTCGTCTTTATGGGCGGCAAGTTCCTGCGCGATCTTCGCAAGAGCGTTGTTCTTCATTTCAGTGGAGCATGCCGCCAGCTTTATGGCTGCTGATTTTACATTACGGCAGGTTTCGGCAATACTCATTCAAAACACCCCGCATCGATGGTTTTTATAAGTATATCAAATGCGATGCCCCATATCAAGCTGTGAGAGGATGGAGGCAAACGGCAGGCGGCAGGCGGCGGACTGCATAGGTGCCAGGCGGTGAAAAGTACACGCAGCACGGGCCGGCTGCGGGCCGATGCCGGTTTCCTGCGGCCGGAAATATTGCATGGCACCTTAGTGTAAAATTGTTTTAGGTTAAAAAAACAAGAGACCCCTCTTTTTTGG
>DAOSCC010000040.1:0-12935 GCA_035361135.1 Clostridiales bacterium
CCTCCTGCACTTTCATTATCGCGCG
This sequence comes from Clostridiales bacterium, assembly GCA_035361135.1. Lineage (GTDB taxonomy): Bacteria > Bacillota > Clostridia > Acetivibrionales > DTU013 > DTU013. Next base: position 26 of record DAOSCC010000040.1, read on the forward strand.
GGTACGGCCCTTGTATTTTTCTATCCTTAGGTCCTCGAAGGAACGGTTTTTCATTATGTTCCCCACCGCAGTTATCCTGACGTTCCCTTTAAGGAATTCCTCCACATACTCAGGCAGCCTGCGGCGCTCGGCAGTCCCAACGATAATGTCGACCTCAGGCATGCTCTCCAGTTCTTCCTTCGCAGTCTGCGGGTAGCATCCGACAGCAGCAACGACGGCATTGCCGTTCCTCTGTTTAGCCCTCCGTATAGCCTGGCGGGATTTCCTGGAACTGAGGCCCGTGACGGTACAAGTGTTGATGACATAGACATCGGCGGCCTCTTCGAAATCGACCACCGTATAACCGGCCTTTTCGAAGGCCTCGGCCATTGCCTCGGTCTCATACTGGTTCACCTTGCATCCAAGTGTATAAAAAGCAGCTTTCTTCACGATTCCTCCAATATAGATCTCAATTACCCGTTATTTCATTCAGCTCAATATTAATTCACACTTTTTTAATTTTCTCGTAATTGACTTGTTACCAAATACAGGATATCATTTAAATAACCCTGTATACATAGTATATACCAACCTTTAGAGCAAAGGAGGCGGCACAATGAAATCATTCAATATTATGCTTAAAACCATCAACGATGTCAAAGACTTTGTAAATATAGCCAATAAATACGATTTTGATATTGACCTCACATCAGGGCGTTATGTTGTCGATGCAAAGTCGATAATGGGGATCTTCAGTCTCGACTTCAACAAGCCGATCAAGGTGGACGTACACTCGGACGACTGCGAAGACTTCTGCAGCGAGATCAGGCCTTTCATGGTCTGATGGACTGGATCGCGATCCGGCGCATAAAAACTGGAACGCATGATCCTGATATGAAATGCGTTATCCGGATGTGAAGTGCGAGATCCGAATCTGCAACACGAAACCCGGTGATAAAGCAGCCGGGTTTTTTTGCGTCTCCTGTTATGGCGCGTCTTCTGTGAGCGCATCCTCTGCAGTTTCCTCGCTGTACACCTCTATGCCGTTCCTGATGAGCAGTTCGGCAGCCACGCCGTTTCCCTGAACCGTTTTCCCGCTGAAAGTGCCGTCATAGATCCGCCCCGTGCCGCAGGACGGGCTTCTGGCTTTCAGTATCGCCTTTTTCGCGCCGCAGGTCTTTGCGATCTTCAGGGTTTCATACGCGCCCTTTATGAATTTTTCCGTCATGTCCGTACCGTTCCTGCTTATGACTGCGCACCTGCCGTCCAGCACGCCGCCGCCGTCTCCGCCGGATATCTCGCAGGGATCCCTTGGCGTCTGGCATCCGCCAAGCTGTTCCGGGCAAACAGGAACGGCCTTTCCTTCTTCCGCGAGCTTCATGAGCTTCTGATCGCAGAAGCATCCCCCGTCATAACGGGTGCTTATGCCTAGCAGGCAAGCGCTTACGATGTACATCCGATCCTCCCTTTACATGTTCCTCGAGGACAAAGTCGATCTGCCTGGTCTCCACATCGGCCTTCGCAAGCAGCACACGGACAGGATCGCCTATCCTGTAGCATTTGCCGGTGCGTTCGCCTATGAGCATGTATCGCTTGTCGTCATATATATAATAATCATCATGCATGTCGCTGATCCTCACAAGGCCCTCCACGGTATTCTCGAGCCCGACGAACAGGCCGAACGAGGTCACGTTGGATATGATGCCGTCGAACACCTCTCCGACCTTCTGCTTCATGTATTCGACCTTCTTCAGTTCCTCAGTATCTCTTTCCGCTTCGTCCGCGGCCCGCTCCCGCTCGGAACATTTCCGCGCGACCTCCGGGAGCCTTTCGGACAGCTCCTGTTCACGCTCTTCGGAAATGCCTCCTTTAAGCTGCTCCTTTATAAGCCTGTGTATGATCAGGTCCGGATACCGCCTGATGGGAGATGTGAAATGACAGTAGTACCTGGCGGCAAGGCCGAAATGGCCTGCGTTCTGGTGGCTGTATTTTGCCTTTGCCAGCGACCTCAGCATCACTGTGCTGACGATCAGTTCCTCCTTCTTGCCCTTTACCCTTTCGAGCACATCCTGCAGCGCTCCGGGATGTATGTTGTTCACGCCTTTCAGCGGATATCCGAGGTTCTTCGCGAATTCCGCGAACGCCATAATCTTTTCGGTGTCGGGCTCTTCATGTATCCTGTAAACGAAAGGCAAGCCTGTCCAGAAGAAATGCTCGGCAACGGTCTCATTGCAGACGAGCATGAATTCCTCTATGATCCTGTTGGCTATGGTGATCTCATATCGCCTTACATCCACAGGCTTTCCGTTTTCATCAAGTATCACTTTTGCCTCGTCGAAATTGAAATCCATCGCTCCCCTGGCCATTCTCCTTGAACGCAGTATCAGGGCAAGATCCTTCATCTTCCTGAAATCTTCGACCAGGTGGCTGTACCGTTCCGTCAGTTCCTCGTCCCCTGTCTCAAGGATCTTGTAAACGTCTGTATATGTCATCCTCTCCGAGGACCTTATCACACTCTCGAAGATATCGTGCCTGATCACCTTCCCTCCGGCGTCGATGTCCATCATGACCGTGAACGCCAGTCTGTCCACACCCGGTTTCAGGCTGCATATCCCGTTGGAAAGCTTGGGCGGCAACATCGGTATCACCCTGTCCACAAGGTAAACGCTTGTGCCTCTTTTCAGGGCCTCCCTATCCAGCGGCGACCCCTCGGTAACATAATAGCTGACATCCGCGATATGCACGCCAAGCCTGTAATTACCGTCGGGAAGGACTTCTATGGACACTGCGTCATCGAAATCCTTTGCGTCCTCGCCATCGATGGTGAAAGTCCTGAGATCCCTCAGGTCCCGTCTCCCCTTTATCATATCGTCGGTCACAACGTCAGGAATCCTGTTGGCCTGCGCCATCACTTCATCAGGGAACGATTCGGTCAGATCGTGGGCCTTCATTATGGACAAAATGTCAACACCGGTATCTTTGCTGTCCCCTATGATCTCCACTATCTTTCCTTCCGCGTTGCGCCTTCCGTCAGGCCATTTCACGATCTGCGCCACTACTTTCTGGCCCGGTTTTGCGCCGTTTGTCTCGTCCTTTGGTATGAAAACGTCTCCGGGCATCTTTTTGTCGTCCGGCACCACAAAACCGAAATACCTGCTGTTCTCGAACGTGCCGACGACTTTGGTCACAGAGCGCTCCAGTATCTTTATGACCTCTCCTTCAGCCCTTTTGCCGTTTGCCCCTTTGGATGTGATGCGGACTATGACCTTGTCATTGTGCATCGCTCCCGCCAGTCCGTCGGCGGGCACGAAAACATCGGGAACGCTCCCGTCGTCAGGCACAAGGAAGCCGTAGCCGCGCTCATTCCGCTGTATGCGTCCCACGACAAGGTTCATCTTTTCCGTTATCCCGTATCTTTCCTTTTTTGTTTTATATATCACGCCCTCCCGTTCGAGCGAATCCAGTATCTCAGCCAGCTTGTCCCTGTCTTCGTGCGGCACGTCCAGCACCACGGCAAGCTCGCTGAACTTGAGGGGCTTGTATGCCGCCTCCTTCATAAAAGCAACTATCTTATCCTTTCGTTCCTGCAATATATCCATCAAAATCCTCCTGTTGTTTGTCTGTAAGACGATTTGGCTGCCGTTTTCCTGCGTCATCCCTGTTATTCAGCCAGTCCTGTCTGTCAATGAGCGCGTTTTATCCGGCCTGCTATTATTATCCCAGTATAAGATGGTTTTAAACTAAAAACGAGGGTCCCAACCCCCGTTTCGTATCGTATCTATGATCATAAGCCCAACTGGTCCGATATCTCTCCCATTGCCGCAAGCGCGATCCCGATGAATTCATCCGGCGGCAGGCCAAGTCCGCTGCAGGACCTGATCCGGTCCCTGTCTGTGTCTTCTGCGAACGATCCGTCATCTATCTTTTCCATTACGAACCCGGCCGTGACATCTGAAAGTCTACCTGACGGCCGGGCCAGTGCGCATGCCATTATAAAGCCCGATACCGCATCGGCGCAAAACAGCGCCTTGTCCATTTTCCTTCTCCTCTCGATGCCATGGATGGGATTGTGTGCCCTTACCGCATATACGATATCTTCGTCGAGCCCGATGTTTTCAAGTATCTCGGCTCCTAGAAGGCTATGCTTTTCCGGCTCGTTTGCCGTCCTGTCACAATCGATGTCGTGCAGCAGACCGACAATGCCCCATGTTTCGGCATCTCCCTTCAGCCGTGAGGCAAGCTTTCTCATGATGGCTTCGACAGCCAGCGAATGCTTCAGTTTATTTTCGTTTTTCAACCTCGCTTTCAGTTCGATCAGGGCCTGATCTCTGTCCATACCTTCACCTGGCTTCCCAATAATGTGTGCCTGAGCTCATCCTGGTCGTCCCGGTGTATTTGGAATCCTGCTGTATCATAAAAAAGACCATGCATTTCTGCACAGTCTTTTGATATTCTCTCTCACAGGATGAGGACCAGCACTACCGATGTTATAAGAAATGCAACCGCAACAGCGGATGTGTACTTGCTCAGTATGGCATCCAGCGTCCTGCCCTTGTTCTTTCCGAAAAACGTTTCCGCTCCTCCTGCGATCGTGCCTGACAACCCGGCCGACTTGCCGGACTGGAGAAGCACTATGACGACCATTGCGAGCGAGATTATTACATGCAGTATCGTTACTATTATCTGGCCTGCATTCAAAAGGCAACACCTCCCGAAAAATCAACAAATCACATTGTAACACATATCCCGTGAAAAAACAAGCATGAGATCTACTTGTTCTTCAGGTTGAACCATGCGTCAAGTCCGGGATAGATCGCCGATGTGCCAAGTTCTTCCTCTATCCTGAGCAGCTGGTTGTACTTGGCGACCCTGTCGGTGCGTGAAGGCGCTCCTGTCTTGATCTGGCCTGAATTGGTCGCGACTGCGATATCTGCGATGGTAGTGTCTTCGGTCTCACCGGACCTGTGGGAGGTGACTGCCGTATATCCCGCCCTGTTTGCCATCTGGATGGCGTCCAGAGTTTCAGTCAGTGTGCCGATCTGGTTGACTTTTATGAGTATGGAGTTGGCCACGCCCATTTCGATACCTTTCTTAAGCCTTTCCGTATTGGTTACGAACAGGTCGTCACCAACAAGCTGGATCTTGTCGCCGAGCTTTTTGGTAAGCAGTTTCCAGCCTTCCCAGTCTTCCTCGGCCACACCGTCCTCAAGCGAAATGATCGGGTATTTGTTTGCAAGGTCTGCCCAGAACTCGACCATTTCCTCGCGGGTCTTCGTTATATTCGTCTTCCAGAAATGGTATGTGCCGTCTTCCCTGTACATCTCGGTCGCCGCAGCGTCGATTGCGATGCGGAAGTCGTCGCCCGGCCTGTATCCGGCCTTTTCGATCGCCTCAAGGATGGCCTTGATGGCTTCCTCGTCGTTCTTGAGGTTAGGCGCGAATCCGCCCTCATCTCCGACCGCCGTCGAATATCCCTTGTCGCTCAGCACTTTTTTCAGGTTGTGGAACACCTCGGCGCACATCATCAGGGCGTTTTTGAAACAATCCGCTCCGACAGGCATTATCATGAATTCCTGGATGTTGACGCTGTTGTCGGCATGCTTTCCGCCGTTTATTATGTTCATCATCGGTACCGGCAGGGTCTTTGCGTTTACACCGCCGATATACTGGTAGAGGCTAAGGCCGAGGGCTTCCGCTGCTGCCTTGGCCACTGCCAGCGAAACTCCGAGGATCGCGTTTGCTCCGAGCCTGCTCTTGTTGTGGGTGCCGTCAAGCGCGATCATCTTCCTGTCTATAGCCACCTGGTCGAACACGTTCATGCCTTCGACCTCGGGAGCTATTATTTCGTTTACATTCGAGACTGCTTTGAGTACACCCTTGCCAAGGTATCTTCCCTTGTCGCCGTCTCTCAGTTCGATCGCCTCGAAAGCGCCGGTCGATGCCCCTGAAGGTACGGCCGCGCGTCCCACGAAGCCTCCTTCGGCTATGACTTCTACTTCGACAGTCGGGTTGCCTCTTGAGTCAAGTATTTCACGTCCAAATACACTTTCGATCTCCAGATACTGTTTCATGATCCATGCTCCTTTCGATTCCTTTATTATATATAAATAATGCCGGTTTTATCATACCCGTATGGCCGGGCTTGCAAACGACCCTTCCATCGACATGATGTCCATACCTGTCCGTTCCATATTATACCACCGACAAATGTGCATGTCCACGCCGATAAAGCCATCCGGTATATTTTATCCATAAAAGGCGGAAATCAAACAAAAATCACCTTCCCAATCACCCCATACAACACTTAAATAGCCCCCCTTTTCATCAGAACAATATGATAGTCTGGTTATACCACCGGGACGGTCCCCGTGTCTCCGGAAATCGGAACGGTATGCCCTGAGCAGATGTATAATAAAACCTTCCGGCACTGTGCAAATACAGTTGCCGGAAGGTTTTTTCACACATGTCGACAACATCTTTGATATATGCGCCCATGCACTCGTGGGACACGAGAACCCTGTATCCCGGATCATTCCTTCGGAGCATATACGACGACCCTGTCGCCTTCAAGTTCGACCTTCACCTTGTTTTTGCCCTTCAGGCCGAGGGCCTGCATATATTCGGCAGGGATCTGGAGCCTGCCGGCTCTGTCCAGCACGACCAGTTCGTCATGCGTATCCGACTGGTCTGAGAAAACTTTGTCGCCCAATGCCGCAAGCTCCTCCGCATAAGATCTCTTTCTTATGAATTCGCTGCTGGTCCGTCCGTCACGGATGGCCACGACCCTGTCCACCTTGCGCGATATCTGCCTGTCGTGCGTTACGATGACCACCGTTACGCCAAGGGCCTTGTTCAGTTCGCGGAAAACATCAAGTATCGCTGACGCAGTCCGGCTGTCCACGGACCCTGTCGGTTCGTCCGCAAGCAGCAGTTTCGGATCGTTGGCCAGTGCGATGGCAATGGCGACCCTCTGCTGTTCGCCGCCCGAAAGCTGGCTCAGCTTGCTGTTGCGCCTGTTCAGCAGCCCGACGAGGTCAAGGAGCTGCAGCGCGCGGTTCCGCCTGTTCTTTTTGCCTGTCAGTATCATCGGCATTTCAACATTTTCCTGGGCGGTGAGATATGGTATCAGGTTCCTCGCATTATTCTGCCAGACAAAGCCTACCGTTTCCCTCTTGTATTTGATAAGCTGCTGTTCATTGAATTTCAGCAGATCATGCCCGTCCACGAACAGTTTGCCTGCCGACGGCCTGTCCAGCCCGCCGAGCATGTTCAGCAGCGTGGACTTGCCGCTGCCGCTGTTTCCGATGATAGCCATCAGTTCTCCTTTTTCCACTATGAGATCGAGTCCCTGCAGGGCTACGACTTCGATATCCTTCGTCTTGTATATCTTTACCAGGTTCTCGCACTCGATCATCCTGGCCCGATCACCCTGGCCGCCGGTCTCGATCCCTTCCGCTGTCTCATCGGGCTTATTCATATCGATACGTTCATCTTGCATCAATTATCTCACCGTCCTCCAGCGTCAGTACATGATCGGCGATCTCGATCATGCTCGGGTCGTGCGTTGTCATCACCACTGTCAGCCCTTCCAGTTCCACGAGTTCCCTGAACAGTTTCACGACCTGCAGACCCATGAGGGTGTCCAGTTCGGCAGTCGGCTCATCGGCAAACACGACATCCGGCCTGTGGGCTATTGCCCTGGCAATAGCCACCCTCTGCTGTTCACCGCCTGAAAGTTCATGGGGCCTGTGGTCCATCCTTTTCGCCAGCCCGACAAGAGAAAGGCACTTCCTGGCCCTCTCGCTCCTTCCCTTCGCGCCGGCGCCTGCGATCCTCAGTCCGAATTCCACGTTTTCATACGCAGACATCATGGAAATCAGTGCCACAGACTGGAACACGAAACCCATGTGTTTTCTTCTGAGCTCATTCCTGACCCTCTCTCCTGCGCGCGTTATATCGATTCCGTTGAAGACGACCGTCCCGGAATCCGGCCTGTCAAGCGCCCCCAGCAAATTGATGAGCGTAGTCTTGCCGGAACCCGACCGGCCCCTCAGTATAGTAAGCTTTCCTTTTTCTATCTCTATCGATACGTTTTTCAGTGCATGGACTACGGTATTCCCCGATTTGAAATCCCTCGACAGGTTTTCGGTTTTGATGATTGCGCTCATAGTCCGACCTCCGTCAATCTTCTCCAAGCTTGACTGCCTGGTCTATCCTGATTTTTGCGATTATCCTCCACAGGGTCATGAAGCCTATGGTGATCATTATGCCGATAACAGCATAAATCTTTATATAATCCTCTCCGTAAGCAGTTATTCTGAACGGAGGCACCTGCTCCGCGGCGCTGTACACTATCTGCAGCAGCGGGATGAATATGTCGCCTGCTATGCCTCCCACAATGATCCCCATGATGATAGCGGCGCCTGATACGAGCAACTGCTCGCACGCCAGCATCCCTATCACTTTGGCAAGCGACAGGCCCATAGCCCTCAGTATACCAAACTGGAGCGTCCTGTTCTGGATGGATATGATCCAATAGATCAGGAATCCCAGCAGGCTTATGAGCATCGAGGCTATGAACCCGAGGGTAAGCATTCCGTTCATTCCCTGGACCATGGCGTCATTTTTCATCTTTATAAGTTCCTGGTCCGTATATTTTATGAATGACAGTTCAAGGTCCTTTTTGATGATGTCGTCGTTTATCTGTTTGTCGGTAGCGCCGTCGGCCTTTTTGATCCAGACCTCATACGGCTGGAGCGCCATTTTGTTCTGTATATATGAATAGTTGACGACCACGAGCCCGGCCTCTCCTCCAAGGTTTCTGTCAGCCTTGGGATTATAGGTGGGCCAGTAGTCTATGAACGCATATATGGTGCCTTCCAGGTAGCTTTGGCTTCCCCACGTGACATATATTGTATCTCCAAGCTCCAGCTTGTATTTATCCTTCAGGTTGGATGATACGAGGAACGCCGTGGGAGCTTCCGACATCAGGTTAATGTAATCATTAATGTGGTACGGCAGCAGATCACGCCTGAACCAGGCAACCTGTGCAAATTCGTGCGGTATTATGCCCATTACCTTGAGCCCGCTGGCCACTCCCATATCCGTCTGCATAGTACCGTTATCGACATTGAGCACCTTGGTCACCACTTCTGCTCCTGAAAGCGTCGCATAATCGTTGAAGTTCGGTTCATAGTAGCGAAGCGGCTCATCTGACTGCATCTGTGCCTGCATCTGCGCCATGGTAGGCGATTGCGCACCTTGCGGCGCATTCTTCTGGTTCGTTTTCCATATCGCCTGAAGCCGTACGTCTGCTCCGACGGAATACCGGATCTTGTCCTCCATATTCTTGTTGACCGTCCTTGCCGTATTCGCATTGAAAAGTCCTATCGAAATGGCAAGTATCATGAAAAGCATCAGGAACTGCTCCTGTCCTCTCGATCTTCCGACCTGTATGAGCGAGATGTATGTGACAGGAGTCCATACCTTCCTGCCAAGCCAGTAAATCAGCCTGATCAGGTACGGATAAAGCCGTATGAACAGCAGTCCCGCGCCAAGTACAAAGGCTGTCGATGTCAGGAACAGCAGAGGATCTATCTGGAGTTCATTGGCTGAGATACCTGTCGCCTCAAGCACCCGCTGCTGCTGCCGGTATCTGTAGATACCATATCCGGCAATCAAAAGCAGCACTATATCAAGGCCCATCTTTTTCCAAAGGGCTGCCTTCCTGGCGCGCGCTTTTTCCTGTTTATGGCTTACGATAGTTTTCCGTGAGACTGAAATAACGGGAGCGAGCATGGTCACTATGAGGAAAAGTACGGCAAACAGCGAATACATGTATACTTTGGGGCTCAACTGGACCGGAAGGGCGGTCCTTTGCACAAACTCGAGAAAGCCATTGGATGCGCCGAGTATCTTGCATATGAGCAAGCCGAGGAAAGGCCCGGCCAGGTAAGCCACAGCGGCGACGATGGAACTTTCGATCAGGTAGCTTAGGAATATCTGCCCCTTCCTCGCGCCTCTGCTTTTGAACACTGCGATCTCGTTTTCATCGTGATCGATGATCAGCTGGGATACCATGAAGATGTAGAAAGTCAGCATGATGAGGACAGGTACCGTAAGTACCCAAAGCATGTTCTGAAGCTGTCTTGCCCTTTCATTGTACTTTGCCAGTATCTTGTTTATCGGCATTTCGAACTCGATGCTGACTTTATATTTAGAAAACCACTTTTCCTGCTCTTCATATGTCCTGACTACGTGGGCCAGGTTCTGCAGAGTGATCGCATGATAATCAAATGCGCAGTACCATTCCGCTTCCGTGAGCGGTCCTGTTTTTGGGGCGATAAATACATCGTTGAACAGCCCGTAGTCCATCATGAATTCCTTATTATGCATTGAAAACTCATGGAGCCAGTAGACGTCTCCCGGGTCTTTCATCTCGTATATACCGACGACCTTCACTTTGCATACTTCAGCATAGTCTCTTGCCGGGTCGAAAAGCGTATATTCCCTGTCAAGCAGAAGGTCCAGGATCACCATTGCCTGCTGCGACACAATGACCTCGATGGCCCCGTCTTCGGTGATCTGATCCGAATACATCCTCCCTTTGGTTATAGTTATGTGGTCCTCAAGGCCCGAAAGGGCACCCAGCCTGGAGTAAACCGTTTTGGTCCTGTAATCGTATTCACTGGCATTTTCAACAGGCCTTGGGAAAAAGCTCACGCTGCCCAACACCACATGGTGTGAGGCACTCTTTATCGGAAGGCCGAAATCAGTTATCTTATTGGTCATTATCTCCTTGTTGAAATAACGCTGATTACTGATCCTCTCCGAGTAATCGTTTTTATAAGTGAACCTTGCCCTTACCGAATATTGTCCGGGAAAATCCCCGGTTTCCAGCTGGTAATTCTCCAGGTCCTTGGTCAGCAGTCTCTGCATTATGCCATCCGTATAGATAGGGATGCAACTGACCAGTGCCGTGGCCATAATGGATCCCAAAAGCAGGCATATGATCAGCCATGAGTTGCTGAACATCCTTCTGAGCACTATCTTCAGCAAATCCTGCGCCTCCATTCTGTTTTTTCAGGTACATGCGGCTCCTGATACCGCTTGCATTATCCCGCTGTTGCCTCATCCCGCAACCGGTTTATTTCACTATCAGGAGTTCTCCTTCCTGAAGGCCTTTTACTACTTCAACTTCCGTACTGGTCTGTATTCCGACCTCGATATCGCGTTCTTCCCTGACGCCGTCATTCAGCACATTTACAAACTTCCTGTTTGCAAACGTATTAACCAGCAGTTTCGGAATGACTATTACATTTTCCTTTCTCTCGAGCGTAAGCAAAATGGATGCCGGCTGACCCATCCTGATTTCACCGGGAAGCCCGTATACCTCGATCTGTACGGATTTTTTCGCTTCCTCGTCCGCATCGTCGGGCGCCTCGTAAGGAGTCATGACGATCTCCGCATCATATGTTTCATTGTTGATCTCTACAGCGACATCCATACCGATCCTGAAGCTTGTCGACCTGTCTCCGGAATACCTGAGCTGAAGTTTTGTCGGATCGGCGACCCTTACGATGGTTTGATAGGCATTCACATAGTCTCCTTCCTTGACACTGGCTACATACACCACAGTGCCGTCGATCGGCGAGACAAGCCTGGCTTTCTGAAGCTGGGATTTAAGATTTTCGAGCTTGACCCTGTTAGATTCAAGGTCCAGTTCCGCCAGGTCAAGTGACGTCCTGCTCCCGCCCACTATCTCATAGTTGGCCTTTGCCTCTTCGTACAGGATCTGGGATCGCTCAAGGGCGATCTCCTGGAGTTTTATCTCATTCATCAGGGACTCGGTATCAAGCTCCGCCAGGAGATCTCCTTTTTTGACCTGCTGGCCGGAAGAGACATATATCCCCTTGAGCCTGTCCGATTTTACGAAATAAACATTTTTCTGACTGACAGAAACGAAATTGCCCGTGACCCTTATCACATTTTCAATCGTGCCCCTTGTGACCTCCACGGTCTCGTATGTGATATTTGCAGGCACTTTGATCGGCGGGGCAAGTTCCTCCTCCTCTTTCGGAAAGAAGTAACAGCCTGTAAGCGTCATCACAGACAATGCCGCCATAAGCAAGATCAGGATACATTTAGACATGATCGTTCCGGAACGTTTCTTTTCTGAATTGTACAATGCCAACACCTCGCGCACTAGTGATGGAAAAAGCCATTATTTATACAACAGTTTATTTTAACATTTCCTTCGCCAATAAGGTAGTTGTTTATTTTAAGGTTAATGGTGTTTTTTTTATGGAAATGTGTTATGTTTGCTTTTCATTATACAATTTAATAAAATATTCGTAATGAGGTGCTCATAATGAACCTGTTTCCTTCCCGCAACGGCAAAACACCCCAAAAGTCGCCCGGCATCAGCCGTCTGTATATGCGGCTTAAATCGCGCATCACTCTTTATTTCTTCATTATGGTCATTCTGCCGTCGATAGCGGCCGCCCTGGCCATATATATGCATACAAGGTCGCTCATGGTACAGGCGTCATATGAAGCAGCTCTGACAAGGATCACAAAGGAAAACAACTACATAGGTTATTGCCTTAAGGAACTGGAACTGGCTGTAGACTCATCGGTGAATTCCATAAGTCCACAACAGTTGATACAATTGCGTGAAGGATCCAATCACATCAGTAACGAAGGCATACTGGCCGACATGGCCGACAAATGCCTGTCGCCGGCACAGAGGAAATCCCTGTCCGCGATATACGTGGCCGATTCTGAAGGTATCAGGGCTTCTTACGGACCTGATGCGGACAAGGCAGTCATCAGCGGTTTGTCTTCCCAGAAGTGGTTCGGGGATGCCCTGGTCAACGGCAGGAAAGTCCTCGACGGCATTGACTGGACCAGCGCGGGCAATTATATTGTT
>DAOSCC010000041.1:0-12680 GCA_035361135.1 Clostridiales bacterium
AGGGACTGACAAGGACGCGCTGATGACCCGCGAGAGCTTCGAGAGACTCGAGGAGATATTAGGTTGACTGGAGGACCGGCTTGAATACAACGACTGCCAGCGGGGGCACGCAAATATCGACAGAATAAGGCCGTCCGTCATGTCCTTCTGCATTCGCCCGGATGCCGCCGAAATTGCCCGCATTGCTGCCGCCATAAATCTCCGAATCGCTGTTCAGTATTTCCCTGTAGAATGTATTGTAAGGAACGCCTATCCTGTAGTTGCTGCGGACGACGGGCGTGAAATTGCACACGAATACCAGCGTATCCTCCGGCCTTGTTCCTTTGCGGAGAAAGGACACTATGCTGTTGTCCCGGTCGTTGCAGTTGATCCACTCGAACCCGTCGTAACTGAAATCTATCTCGTGCATTGCCTTTTCGTCCCTGTACAGCCTGTTCAGGTCGCGCACATAATCTCTGAGCCTGCGGTGCATCTCATAATCCAGCAGGTGCCAGTCAAGGCTCTGGCTGAAATTCCATTCAATGAACTGGCCGAACTCATTGCCCATGAACATCAGCTTTTTTCCCGGGTGGCCGAACATATATCCGTAGGTCACCCTGAGCCCGGCGAATTTCTGCCAATAATCCCCCGGCATTTTGCCGATCATCGAGCGTTTGCCGTGCACTACCTCGTCGTGGGACAGCACCAGCACGAAATTTTCGCTCATTGCGTACATAATGGAGAAGGTCAGCAGTTCGTGGTGGTATTTCCGGTAGACCGGATCCATGCTTACGTACCTCAGGTAGTCGTTCATCCAGCCCATGTTCCATTTATATGAAAATCCCAGGCCGCCTGTATATGGCGGTTTTGTGATCATCGGCCACGAGGTGGACTCTTCTGCGATCATCATTATCCCCGGGAAATATCTGAATACTGCCGAGTTGAGCTGTTTCAGAAATTCAACGGCGCCGATATTCTGGTTTCCGCCGTATTCGTTGGGGATCCATTCGCCCTCTTTCCTTCCATAGTCCAGGTAGAGCATGGAAGCCACGGCATCCACCCTGATACCGTCTATATGGTACTTGTCGAACCAGAATACAGCATTGGAAATAAGAAAGCTTTTGACCTCGTTGCGGGTGTAGTTGAATATGTAAGTGCCCCAGTCGGGGTGTTCGCCCAGGCGCGGATCCAGGTGCTCATACAGCGCCGTGCCGTCGAACCTTGCAAGCCCGTGTGCGTCCTTCGGGAAATGTGCAGGCACCCAGTCGACGATCACGCCGATCCCGCTCATGTGGCACTGGTCGACAAAGTACATGAAATCCTCGGGCCGTCCGTATCGGCTGGTGACGGAATAGTAGCCGGTGACCTGGTAGCCCCATGAATCGTCGAGAGGATGTTCGGCAATCGGCAGCAGTTCTATATGGGTATAGCCCATATCTTTTACATATGACACCAGCCTGTCGGCGAATTCCCTGTATGTCAGGAAACGGTTGCCGTCCGCGCGCGCCCATGAACCGAGATGCACCTCGTATATTGACACCGGTTTGTTGAATGTATTTCCGGCGTCCCTGCTTTTTATCCATTCATCATCATGCCATTCGTACGTGTCGAGTCCGCAGACTATAGAAGCCGTACCCGGCCGGAGTTCGCTGCAAAAAGCGTAAGGGTCGGCTTTAAGGATTATATCGCCAGATTGTGTCCGTATTTCGTACTTGTACACTTCGCCCGGATGGATATCAGGAAAGAACGCAGCCCACACTCCTGAGCTCCCCATCGGCTTCAGCGGATGGGCACGCCCGTCCCAGCGGTTGAGGTTGCATACCAGGCTGACGCCTTTCGCGTTGGGAGCCCAGACCGCGAAGTGGGTCCCGCCCCGGCCGTTTACCGTCATGGGGTGGGCGCCGAGCTTTTCGTATATTTTGTGATGGCTGCCTTCGTTGAACAAGTACAGGTCATATTCCGTAATGAACCCAGCCGATATGTCCATACCGTCATGACTATTTTCCTGGTTATGTACCTGATGATCCATCCTTTCGATTCTCCCTGCCATGTATTTGCAGTTCCGCCCGGGCGGTTTTCCGCGGTCCATGCGCAGTCTGACCCGTGTCAGAACTCTGGCGTTCATATACCGCACTGCCCGGAACGAACTTCTGCCGTAATGTATCAGGCAATTTTTCTTTTGAACACCGCGATCACATACCTGGACTGGCCCTGTGCCATATTGGTGTCAAAACAGGTAACCAGTTCCCAGCCGTCTGCTCCCAGGCTGTTCAGCGTGGCCTGGAATTCATCCAGATCGATGATCCCGCCCATGAAGCCTGTTGTATCGAACTGAACTGTCTGATACTGCCACCTGTCCATAGAAACATCACCTTTTACTTCCGGCAGCGGAAAGACCGCTGTTTTATATATCATTATACTACGAATCCTTGGAATTTTCTTCAGCCGGACGAACGGTTATTTCAGTCTGGTTGCCTATGCGTGAAGTACTGTGCCGGAGCGGTGCATTTTGCGGTATTCCCTGGGAGTCAGGCTGCAGATCCTGCGGAAATTGCTGCTGAACAGTGAGAAGCTTCCAAATCCCAGTTCCATTGCTATTTGCGATATAGGCTTATCTGTGGATGACAGGAGTATTTTTGCCTGCTCTATCCTTTTTGTCAGCAGGAATTTATGGACTGTCAGCCCGGTGACCTTCTTGAACATATGGCACAGGTAATATTTATTCAAATAAAGCGAGTCTGCCATTTTGTCCAGGTCGAAATCCGCCAGGTTATTCTCGATATATTCGATGACCTTTATCGCGTTCGATGAGACCTTATCGAGGCTTTGCATCTCTTCCCTGCTTGTATCCGTCCTGTCCCGAAGCGCCAGAGACAGGATCTTCAGCATGAGTCCTGCTATAATGGGCCTGTATCCTAGCTTCTTCTCACTCGATTCCTTATGCATCTCAAGAAAAATCTGATCAATAGCGAGGTTGGACTCTTCAGTCAGCCGTATGCATGTATAGCTTGAGTCATCTTTTAAAAAAGGATCGAGAAGCTGCGCCTGTTCGATACTCTGCAGAAATTTGATGATTTCCGGCTGACTGAAATGGACCTTGTTTCTCACATAGTTATCAGGATCTATAGGGTTGGAATAGTGGAAACGTGCTCCGTTTATGAAATAAATGCTGTTTGGCAGCATCTCATAAATGCGGTTGTTGATCAGTATATGGCCCGAACCGCTTATGACGTGCAGGATCTCAAATCCTTCATGAGTGTCGGGGACATACAGATACGGATCCATCCCTGTATAATGATAACTTATTCCATCAAAGTATATACTGCTCAAATTATTTAGCAATTGCTGCAACACCTCTGCTTTGCGGAGTATATCCCCTATTGTCCATATGGCGCGGTTTCGGTGCAAAAGTATTTATATATATGATAATAACATCATTCGGCAGAATAAACAATAACGGCGGCGATGCGGCGCCACCCGTTGGGCACAATTACCAAAGACCGTTGATTTATGTAAACAGCAATATTTTGATAATTTCAAGCAAGATATCAGTATTTATGACATACGAATGGCCTTAAAATATAATCGTAGGGTAAAGGAATCGGCAGTATCACCGGACGCGGCATTGCTTTTCCCAGACAGGATGGTGGATCTGATGGCTCAACGATTGGAGAAGGTGGACCGTTTACTTGGATTCCTTGAGGAAAACCTCGATGAGAAGCACTGCGTCGAAGTATTGCAGCGCCACATGGATGCCATCAGCGGGATAAGCGGACGCGAAACGCCGTTGTCCGTGTACTGCAAAGCGGACCATGAACTGTACCCGATCACGGAAGTTTATAACGACCCTGAGAAGATGCTTTACAATGAGCTCGTACAGGCCGGAGAATTCGGAAGCATGCTGAATTCGGCTCGATGAGGTCGTAGCACGCTATAAGAAATAACGGGACAGTATCATAACCGGTTTGAAAAGTATTGATTCGTAACAGAAAAGTGCCATGGAGGGTGCGCCGGGCGGAAGCTGCAGCGCTCCCTCCTGGAAAATACAACTGAAGTAATGACGGGAGGTTTGTGTATGCATTCTGAGAACTATGACGTAATAGTTGTCGGTGGAGGTACAAGTGGCGTAATAGCAGCTATTGCTGCCGGAAGAGAAGGCGCCAGGACATTGCTGATCGAGCGGTACGGATGTAAGAACCGAACAGATACCGGTGAGCCAGCCCATACATCCCTCGCTGCAGCAGCGGCATTTCGTCGCACAGGGATTCTACAAGATATTCAGGGAAAAAGCGCTGAAAGGCGAGGTATATACCGCAAAGGAAAGTATACTGTTCACCACGACGGCTCTCCCTGGCGTAATAAGCATGAATTCGACACGTGTCCATTTCGATCCTACGGATGCAAAACAAAGGACACAGGCGGAAATCGAAGGGCACAGGCAGGCTGCAAGCATTACCGAATTCCTTATAAAGTACGTACCGGGATTTGAAAAGGCATACCTGATGGATTCCGGGATCGAGGTCGGTTTCCGTGAATCGCGCCATATCGTCGGAGAATATACTCTGCAGGCTGAAGATGTACAGCGCGGAAGACACTTTGACGATGTCATCGCAAGGTACGGGTTCCCGTGTGACGTCCATAAGGAAACCAAAGGATCATATTTTGACGATAAAGACAAGTCGAACAAAACGGTCGAAGGTCTGTGGATCGAAAATGACGATGCTTACGATCTTCCTTATCGGTGCCTGATACCAAAGACTCTGAACGGTCTCATAGTTATCGGCAGGTGCATATCCGTATCCCATATCGCGCACGGCAGCACCCGCCTGATGCCATTGGCGATGGCCGAAGGCCAGGCGGCCGGAATCGCAGCAAAACTGGCGATTGACAGCAATGTCGATGTACGAGAAGTCGATATCAGGAAGCTCCAGAAGCGTCTCATCGAAGAAGGAGCATCATTGTACAGGGATCCGGAGGCAGTCAGGATCGAAAAGGAAAGGGCACGCAATGCTATAAAAGAGTTCCTTGCCAATTACGAATCGATCAATACACCCGAGGATGTTGAGTGGTTTGACTGATGTAACTGCAGCAAGCTCAAAACAGCATTGTAGGAGGACATTATGAGTTTATTGAAGCAAAAGCTATTGAGCGGCAAATTGCTGATCGGTACCCATGTCAACCTGAATGACCTCGTGATCAGTGAAATAATGGGGAGTCTCGGCTTCGATTTCCTTTGGATCGATACTGAACATACAGCCATAGACTATCAATGCCTGCTGGGTCACCTGGTAGCATCCAAAGCGAGCGGAACGCCGGCTATTGTGAGGGTGCCGTGGAATAACGCCGTATTTGTAAAAAGAGTATTGGAAATGGGACCGGCAGGTATCGTCTTCCCAATGGTCAATACCGCGAAAGAAGCCGAGGCCGCAATGCGGTGCTGCATCTATCCGCCGACCGGCAACCGGGGGTTCGGGCCAAACAGGGCAATACGCTACGGCATAGACGACGTCAGGAAATACATCAATTATGACAGCATGGAGATATGCAGATTTGTTCAGGTCGAGACCAAGGAAGCCGTATACAACCTGGATGAGATCGCACGCAACCCTTATATAGATGCGTTCATAATAGGGCCGTATGATTTGAGCGGCTCTGTCGGACAGCTTGGCAATGTTATGGAAGGTGAGACAGACCGCCTGATCGATATTGCCATCGAAAAAGCCCATCAAGCGGGAAAACCCGTAGGCGTTTCGACCGGAGACAACGATTACGCGACACTGAAGCATTGGCTGGACAAGGGGATAGACATCATTTCCACCGGTACCAAGTACCTCGGCATTATACAGGGCGCAAGGACTTCGCTCAATAATATCAAAAAAATAATGGAAGAAAAATCATGAGTCTTATGCCTGTTTGACTGGGAAAGGCAGATGCTTTGAACGGTATTCGTGATCGCCGCGGTACCCGGATCGTCTGCCTTTTTCAGAATCAAACGGGACACGGCATGCAGACCGGAGGTTCCATATGATAGTCGATAAACTTAAGAATGCTGATCTATATTACTGCCTTGGCGAGAAAATGAAGAAAGCTTTTATATATTTGCAGGAAAATGATCTGAGCAGGCTTGATGAGGGCAGGCACAGCATTGATGGCGAGGATCTGTATATACTTGTCATGCGGTATGATAGCAAACCTGTAGATCAGGGGAAATGGGAAGCCCACAGGAAATACATCGATATCCAGTATATAGTCGACGGCAAAGAGAAAATGGGATACGCAAATATCGAAGAAATGAAAATAGTCCAGGAATATGATGAAAGTAATGATATCCTGTTTGCGGATGGAAAGGGAAGTTTTATAGATACCGATAAAGGTACGTTTGTTGTGTTTACTCCCAATGACGCCCATATGCCGGGCGTTATGGATAATATCCCCCAAAAGGTAAGTAAGGTTGTTGTAAAAGTACGGATTTAGCTGGATTCAGATCAGATGTGCTGTGAATGGATATTGCATCATTATTGCTTCGCGTAATGATGACGGAGTCCATTCTTTTTTTTGCTTAGAAAAACAGATGCGTCTGTGATAATATGATAAAAAATTAACATATACAATGAAACAATATTGTAGTAAAATAAAACTTGGCATGTTTGCCACGCTTTTCTTGTAATCTGCCGAAAAACCGACAAATTGCGGAATGAGCGGGGAACTGTGAAAAACGGATTGCAAAAACGGAAATGAAAAAGGTAAACGTGTAAAACCGGAGTATGCAATAAGCGATATATGCAATAAACCGGTAGAAGAAGACCGGCTGCTGGATAAAGCTCTAAAACCAAATATGAAAGGGGTCATAGAATGATTTATTCACATGAAGTTGAAAAAATGACGTGTGTGGCAAAAGGACCGAACCATGGTCCGGCACCGATCCCCGAGGAAGGGAAATGGGTTCAGGCCAAAGAGATCAAGGATATTTCAGGTCTTACGCATGGAGTGGGCTGGTGCGCGCCCCAGCAGGGTGCCTGCAAGCTCACGCTGAATGTCAAGGACGGGGTAATACAGGAAGCGCTGGTGGAGACGGTCGGCTGTTCCGGCATGACGCATTCGGCTGCGATGGCTGCTGAGATACTCCCGGGCAAAACCATACTTGAAGCGTTGAACACGGACCTGGTCTGCGACGCTATCAACACGGCAATGAGGGAGCTGTTCCTGCAGATCGCCTACGGCAGGAGCCAGACTGCTTTCTCGGAAGGAGGACTTCCCATTGGTGCGGGCCTCGAGGATCTTGGAAAAGGCCTGAGGAGCCAGGTTGGAACTATGTACGGAACGCTGGCCAAGGGCCCCAGGTACCTGGAAATGGCCGAAGGCTATGTGACACGTCTCGCACTTGATGACAACAATGAGATCATTGGCTATGAGTTCGTACATCTCGGCAAGATGATGGAAATGGTCAGAAAAGGCATGGACGCCAACGAAGCCATCAAAAAGGCGACCAACAGGTACGGCAGGTTTGATGAAGGCGTAAAATTCATCGATCCGAGAGAAGAATAATCAGGGGAGGGTCAGGAACATGGCATTGTTTGAAGGTTATGAAAGAAGGATAAATCAGGTTAATGCCGCACTGAATAAATACGGTATAGCCTCGATCGAAGAAGCCAAAAAAATATGCGACGAAAAAGGCATCGATGTATACAGCATCGTCAGGGGAATACAGCCGATCTGCTTTGAAAATGCATGCTGGGCTTATACGGTCGGCGCTGCCATAGCCATAAAGAAAGGATGCAAAAAGGCTGCCGATGCAGCAGAAGCAATCGGCGAAGGACTTCAGTCCTTCTGCATCCCGGGATCGGTAGCAGACGACAGGAAAGTCGGCCTTGGCCATGGAAGACTCGGAGCCATGCTGCTTCGTGAAGAAACCAAATGCTTCGCATTCCTGGCAGGCCATGAGTCCTTTGCTGCTGCAGAGGGTGCAATAGGCATCGCGAAATCCGCAAACAAGGTAAGGAAAGAGCCCCTGAGGGTCATACTCAACGGCCTTGGAAAGGATGCTGCCCAGATTATCTCGAGGATCAACGGCTTTACATATGTGCAGACCAAGTTCGATTACTTCACGGGCAAGCTTGAAATAGTCAGGGAGATCCCCTACTCGAAGGGTGAAAGGGCGAAGGTAAGATGCTACGGCGCCGATGATGTACGCGAAGGCGTTGCGATAATGCACCATGAGAAAGTTGACATTTCTATTACCGGTAACTCCACCAACCCGACAAGGTTCCAGCATCCTGTCGCAGGCACATACAAGAAGGAATGCAACGAACTGGGCAGGAAGTACTTCTCAGTCGCTTCGGGCGGCGGCACGGGAAGGACGCTGCATCCGGACAATATGGCGGCAGGACCTGCTTCCTACGGCATGACCGATACCATGGGCAGGATGCATTCCGATGCACAGTTCGCCGGGTCTTCTTCAGTACCTGCTCACGTTGAGATGATGGGACTCATCGGCATGGGCAACAACCCGATGGTCGGAGCAACCGTTTCAGTGGCAGTTGCCGTCGAAGAGGCAATGAACAGGTAACTGCCTGTGGCCGGAAGACCGTACAGATCAATAAGTCCAGACAGAATAGTAAAAGAGCCGTTCTGTGAAAGCACAGGACGGCTTTTGTTTATTCTCACGGGCAAATTGCCCATCCTGCAGGTGCGTTCGGGCATTAACAGCTTCCTGTTTCCCATGGCAGCAGCGGCATCGGACAGTTAAACTTCATTCGGTGACGGCTTACTGTTATTTCCCCGGGAAATAAGAACCAGGGTGTACAAAAATTGAATTGTTGTGGGAGCAGGATAGAGCTTGATGGCTTATTTTATAAACTTAAGTTGCCATAATGCAGGGATACCCGTATTATGGCAACTTTCTTATTGATAATTCACAATATTTAAGCCATTTCAACACACAACAATTAAAATTTTGTACACCCAAGTCATTATTTCCCAGGGAAATAAGGCGGGCAGATATAGCTGCTCTTTCACCCCTGTACAGCTTGCCTCAGGACACAGCCTGCCTGAGGCCTGCGATTTCCGAAAAAATCGTTTCTTCCGCGAATCCCGCTTCCGTCAGCGGCCGTATGACATCCTTCCAAAGATCCGGCTTGAATGTCTTCAATGCGGTCATATTGCCTTCCAGTGAGTATTTGCCCATGGCGGCAGGAATCAGCACGGATTCACCTGCCCTGACGGTCAGTTGGCCTGCGTCCCATGTGATGACTCCCGTTCCGGATGTGAACACATATATGTGGAATTTGCTGCCGTCGGCAATCTCTTCGGCCGTTCCGCCGATATCGTATATTTCGGTGCAGAAATAGCGGTTCGCCGCTACGATCCTCCCGGTGCAGCCGCCGGAGAGCGGAAGCGTTATGCCGGTACACTTTTTCCCGGTGCCTGCAGAACTGAAGTTTATTACATCAAGGGCTTTCTGTATATGCAGTTCCCTTCCGACGCGCCCGTAATCATACACCCTGTAAGTCGTGTCCGAGTTCTGCTGGATCTCTGCGATGATGATGCCCCTGCCTATCGCATGGACCATGCCCGCGGGGATGTAGATGACGTCTCCGGCAGACACTTCAATGGTATTGAGACAGCGCTCCACTTCATTCCTGGCGACAGCTTCCGCGAAGCTTTCGCGGGTGGTGCCCGGCACTACGTCATACACGAGCTTTGCGCCGGGTTTTGCGCTGATTATGTACCACATTTCTGTTTTGCCATATTCGCCGTTCTCATTCGCATATGCATACTCGTCGTTAGGATGCACCTGCACGGAGAGATTTTCCTGTGCATCGATGAGCTTTATAAGCAGGGGAAATTTTTCAACGTCCTGCTGCGGCAGCGCTTCGCCGATCAGTTTCCTGCCAAGCAGCTTTATCAGTTCGGGAAGGGGTGTTCCCTCATACTCCCCGTTAGCCACGATACTGGAGCCGTTCTTATGGCACGCTATTTCCCAGCTCTCAGCCACTTTGCCGTCGTCAGGCAGGGGTTTGCCCAGCGACGCCAGGTTCCTGCCGCCCCATACATAATCTTTATACAACGGTTTGAATTTCAGCGGATACATGATTTAAGCCTCCGGTTAATTCGTATTCTGGCAATATCGATCAAGGAATAGTATATAGTATCGGGCATGCCGTTTCAATGTGATATCCAGAACAGGTCCTTGTATGATAAAATATTGTTTGTATAAACAGATAATCAGAAAAGCGGACGACCGGACCGGGACGACGTCGATACAGGCACGGGTGCGGTCGGGTCAAGGGTATGGGTATGGAGAACATAGCAGTTGAGGTAAGGAATCTCACTAAAAAATACGGCAGGAACACGGCGCTGCAGGATCTGTCCTTCGATATCGGAAAGGGCGAGATATTCGGCCTGTTCGGACCCAACGGCGCGGGGAAATCCACGTTCCTGTCGATACTTGCGACGATCCTGAAGCCGACGTCGGGCGATATCAGGGTAAACGGGTACAGTGTACGTGAACAGCCTGGGAAGGTGAAGGGAGAGATAGGCTATGTGCCGCAGGATATCGCGCTGTATCCGATGCTTTCCGGCAGGGAAAACCTTGATTTCTGGGCCGGTATTTATGGCCTGCGCGGAAAGCTCAAAAAGGAAAGGATCGAAGAAGCCGTCGAGGTCGTCAGGCTCGGAGACAGGATAAGGGACAGGGTATCCCGGTACTCGGGAGGCATGAAAAGAAGGCTGAACATCGCCGTATCGCTTATGCACCATCCGAGGGTCCTGCTCATGGACGAGCCGACGGTAGGCGTCGATATCCAGTCCCGCAGCTTTATACTTGACGCGCTTTCCGCATTGAAAAAGGAAGGCAGGACCATCATATTCACCAGCCACTATATCGATGAACTTGAAACGCTATGCGACAGGATAGCGATTATGGACAAGGGAAAGATACTTGCGATGGGACCGGCTGATGAACTGAAAAAAGCCAATGGGGCGGATGACCTGGAAACAGTGCTGCTGAAACTGTCAGGTGAAAATGCAGGCTAAGAAGGTAAAGTACAGTACAGCTAAGTACAGTAAAGTAAGGCATGGCACGGAAAAATCGAACACTGTATAGTAAAGCACAGTACAAGAAAGTACACATTGTGCGTATAGCGAAGTTACACATAGTACAGTACGGCGTAACACAATATAGTACAACAGAATACAGCACAGGACAGTATAGCACATATTACAGAATGTATCAGCATATAGCGGGATTGATGCCGGATAATTCAGGTCGATACCGGATAATGCAAGATAATCAGGAGTGATAACAATGAACACACGTACGAGAAAAATGATCCTTGCTGCAGCGATCATAGTATTTGCTGCAGCGGTCATATATAGCATATGGTTGGCGCTGACGCGGAAAAACACGGCGGAACTGTACCTGGAAGCGGAAAAGAAGGAATTTGCCAAGTTTGTTGACAAAATCGAAGAAAAGTACACTTCTATGAAAAACAAATACCAGCCATACATGGAACAGGCATACAGCAGCAGGACGGAACTGTCCCTGAAAGTCCCCGGCGGGCTTGAATCCTTCGGGTTCAGCGATGCTGATACCGTCAGGGACATCCTGGACAAAACCAAGCTGATCGTAAAAACCAGGAATGACCCGGTGAAGGGGATCTCCGACACGGAAGCGAATCTGCTGCTTGAAAGGGCGCCTTTCCTGAACGCCCGGCTGTATTCGGACCCCCGTACAATATGGCTGTCGATCCCGGATTTCCTGCCGGACAGGTATTTCAGCGTGCAGCGGAGCGATCTTGAAGGCCTTTACGACAGGTTCTCAATACCTGTCAAACCGCTGAAGCTGATCAGCGGAAAAGAGATCGCCGCAAGCCTTTCCTTTGACGGCAAATCCATCAGGGAATCCGCCGACAAACTGGCCGATATCTGGGCAGGATACCTCACGGATGATACGGTCATCGACAACGGCACGGAAAATGTTAAATTCGGCGCTGACGGACAGGAGACAGAGGGCAGCGAGGTGCTGATCAAACTGGACGAGGAAAAGGCGACGTCGCTGCTGAAGGAACTTTTGACGGCTGTGGCTGATGACGACGTCCTGCTGGCATATACTTACGGTAACTTTGCAAATCTTTCCGAATTGGCGGATGATGCAGGATTGTTCCGGCTGTTCAGATACCTTGACGAAACCGGCGCAGCAACCCTTAGCGACTATGAAAGGGAAATACTGGCAAAGCTCAACGTACGCAAGGATATCGAAGGGTTCAGGGAAAGCCTGAAGAAGACCGCGCAGTCATACCGCCTCAGAAACGGAATAGAAATGCGCGTTGTGCTGGACAAGGAAGGAGATATAATCTACAGGGCGGTCAGTCTGGATTTCATCAGCAACACAGGCGGCAAATCGTTCAGGGCTGATATATCCACGACCGGAGGCGATACGGGATCCAGGCTTTTTGAGCTCATTTTAGCGGAATATGACATGGGCAGTATGAGCGATATAAAGAGGTTGACCGAACTGAATGTCGATTCCCGGCTGAACGAGACAAAAGATTCCCAAAAAGAAGGGGAAATAAACATCCGTTATGTCATCACCGAGGGCAGCGAAAAGACCGGGATAGATATCGGCATCGACGTTTCAGATAAGACCGATAATCAAACGATGAAGCGGATAAGAAGCATCAATGCGGAAGCGGACATATCCG
>DAOSCC010000042.1:0-12613 GCA_035361135.1 Clostridiales bacterium
TATTGTCTATCTCTTCATTTATCGTCCTGACATAATCAAGCAGAGTCTCCCTGGGATCCGCGCCTTCGTTGTATACTTTCCTGAAAGCATTGCTCAGGTGTCTCGAGGTGAAGTAACCGCCCGGGACCTCCGGGTTGCCCTTGACCCATTTCCTCTGCTCCGTCAGCGCATTGTAATCCTTCACCGGCCACGGAATCTGTTTAGCAGCTTCAATGTTTGCAGTCGGGTGGCGGGCCGCCGCACCCATCAGGCTTTCCATCTCACGTCCGAACCTGACCTGAGTATCGGCGCTCACCCACCATTTCAGGAACTTCCATGCAGCTTCCTTGTTCTTTGTCTGCCTGAGTATCATGGCTGAGTATCCGCCGCCGATGGTGGACCTGTCGATGGTCCCGTCCTCTCTCATCACGCCCGGTATGGGCGCCATCTCCCAAAGTCCTCTCAGTTCGGGAGCAAATACCTGCAGATTGTTGTAGAGCCAGTAATCATGGAGCATCAGCGGCATCTGGCCTGTCCTGAAACGGTTCAGCGCATCGAATATGACAGGGAATTTGTAGTTCACATACAACTCGCTCCACTTTTTGAATGCCCTTATTGCCTCTTCTGTATCGAGAGCGCTTGAGATGCCGTCTCCGTTATAAATCTGTCCCCCTTCCTGGTAAAGGAACGTACTGTAGGACTCCATTGCTCCCCACGGGTCATAGTTCCCGCCATTGTTCACAGCGACCGGAAGACTTACTTCCATATTGACTTTCTGTATGGCCGGGATGATATAGTAAAGTTCCTCCCAGGTTTCCGGCGGTTCCAGGCCCAGTTCATCCAGGATATCCTTACGGTAGAACATCATAAGGAACAACTGCTGTTCAGGCAGGCCATACAAGCCGCCCTGGAACCTGAAAGGCTGGAGCGATGCATCTGTGAATTCCTTGAGCACCTCATCGAGATCCGGGAATTGGGTCAGATCTATAGCAGCATTACGCGTCGCATAATTGACCGGCTCGCTGTTCAAAACAGACAAGGCCACATCCGGCCCCCTGCCTGCAACTGTAGCAGGCAGCAGCACATTTGCCTGGACCAGTTCCAGGTTGACGGCTATGCCTGTCTCAGGCACGAACGAGTCATCTATTATTTTCTTGAGTACCTGGGCCTGGTCACGTCCTGTGGTGATCCAGACAGTGATGGCTTCATCCGTGTCATATACGTTTCCGACACTGCTGTAATCTTCGACGAAAGATGCTATGAAGGCTGAGATCTCATGGAACACGCGTCTGAAGAAGGATGCCTCCGCTTTGGGCAACTCAGCGCCAGGTGATGAGAATATGAAATAATCGATCTCGAAAGGCTGGTTCCTCGTGTCGTTTATCCATGTACCGAGCGCACCTACATTGTCCCTGAACTGTGTCATCCTGTTCTGGATCGTACGCGGCCTTTCCGCCATATCTTCCAACTGGTATGCAAGCCTGTTGAGTATGGCATGATTTGAACCGCGCTGGCCTGTCAGCGCGACCAGGTCTTCAGTAAGACTCCTGAGCAGTTCGGCCTGTTCATCAAGAGTCGATATTACGCCAGGGATCTTCTTATGCAGTTGGTAATCCCTGTATCGGTCCGGCGACGATCCGACTATCATGAGGATCTTCCTGTACGCACTGTTGAGGATATAGACGCTTTCTTCCGCTTTTCTGAGTATATCCGCCAGATCTCCAAGGACTACCTCCATCTTTATCGTGTTTTCTCCCTCTTTCAGATAAAACAGGTATGGTTCGTCTTCGTTCCCGAGTACGAAGTTTTGCCAGGAGGATGAAAAGATGAACGGTATGTTCTCCGCTTCCTTGAAAGGGACCTCCCCGTTTATGAGCAGCCTTCTGCAGGAATACTTGCCTCGGGTTATATTCTGTCTGCCTTTGATCGTTATCTGGTAAAGGCCCTCTTTTTCCACATTCACTTTCCATTCGATCCACTGTCCCGGCTGCTGCCAGTTCGTACCCCCGATCGTATTCAGACGTATCTTGGATTTATGATATGGAACTGTGCTGGGAGACGTACGGTCATTGAGCGGGTACAGTGTCGGGTCTGACTTGTAAACGGCGCTTTCGCCCTGTATGATTATGGAATCGCCGTCATAGATCTCGTATCCTTTTTCCCTCCACTCTTCCAGTTTCTCTTCGTATGTTGGGACTGTTTTATATTGCGTGAGTTTCAGGGTCCTGATCACCATGGGTTCCTTTACGGATACGAGTTTTAACGTATTCTTGCCTTTTTTGAAGTAGAAAAGATAAGGTTCGTTGTAGTAACCCATATAATCATTGAAATATGAAGAGAGCCAGTGGGGGTCTTCTTCCTGTTTCGGCCTTATATCATTATCGCGGTTGTCCCGCCTGACCTCCTCCGCATTGACCCACACCCTGGAAAAAGTGATATGCTTGGCGTCATTGAAAGGACTTTCACCATTTATCCAGACTTCACGTTCTATGGATGAGCTGCGGCCTTCAATCGGGAAATACTCTATGTATAGACTGTACAGTCCTTCCTGGGGCACATCTGCTTCCCAGGTGACATATCCCTCTTCGTCGGTCTTCAGCGATTTCCCGGCCGAACCTTCAAAATTTTCGAGTATCTCGACATCCATATCGGCGTCGATATACCTGTCGACTTCGATCTCAACTTCTACCTGCGGTTTTTCAGCATCCTGGTACTGAGAAATGTAATACTCGTATGTATCGGTACGTCGGATCACGGAATCGCTTATTGTTTCCGTGCCTCCCGTATCTGTTGAAGCGACTGTGTCGCCATAAGAAATGCCTGTACCTGAAACAGCAAATACTAAAGCAAGCGCCACTGCCAATAGCTTAGATAACTTGCGTGCAGCTATCTTCTTCATATATACAGCCCCTTATTGTGTTTTCTTTATATACAATAAAAACAGTATAGTATATGCTTAACAACTGAAATTTTACAGTGTAAAAACACCAGGGACAATTGAAGTTAAAATCAACAAAAAAGAAAACATGATCTTTTCATAATTTGTATATGTTTATTATAGTTTTCCTTTCCTGTTATGTCAATCACAATTTGCCGGAAAGCCTGCGATTATTGACAATACAGCATTACAGGGCATAACGCGTTTACAGGCATACTTTACAAAAACGTTACACGGGCTTTACATTTTTGGCAAGTTTCACATTACGTATGACAATTCGTAACGTTACATATATTCAAATCATATCGTTCCTTTATGATTTTCCTTGTATCGGTTTTTGATTTTTGCTAAAGTAGAATCAATCTCTGATGCAAGTAAAGGAGTGTTCCTTTTGCCGTTTGACGGAGTCGTAGCAAAAAGCATAGTACAGGAACTGACCGGAGAACTTGCCGGCGGCCGTATAGATAAAATACTGCAGCCCGAATCTGATGAAATAGTGCTGGTGGTAAGGGCTCGGAGCAAAAACAGCAGGCTGCTGCTGAGCGCCAGTCCAAGGTATCCCAGGATCCACCTTACCGAAACTGTCAAGGAAAATCCTCCTGTTCCCCCTGCATTCTGCATGCTGCTGAGAAAGCACCTGGCGAGGGGCAGGATAATTTCATTCGAGTTCAGCGACTACGAAAGGATCATCGGTATAAACATCGAAGCTGCCGGCGAACTTGGAGATATATCGCAAAAGAAGCTCGTTATAGAGATAATGGGCAGGCACAGCAACATAATCCTGCTCAACGAAGCAGGCAGGATACTTGACGCTATAAAACACGTAGATTCGGATATCAGCAGCGTCCGGGAAGTCATGCCCGCGAGGCTGTATATACTGCCTCCTCCGCAGGACAAGGTCTCCCCCTCCCGTCTGGATATTCCGGAACTGGTCAGGCTTCTCGGTTCATCAGATAAAAGCATTGAGAAGTTTCTGCTCGATAATATAAAAGGTTTCAGTCCGCTGTTATGCCGCGAAGTATGCTGGCGTGCGGATATCGACGGCCATGGGCGTGCATCCGTTCTTTCGGACGGTGAGCGCACCGCCCTGGCACAAGCGCTGCGGTCGGTGATCGAAGAGATCAGAAACGACGAATACCATCCCGCTGTTTATTATGAAGATGAGCAGCACCAGGTGCCCCTGGATTTCCACTGCATCGGTATAAGCCAGTATGCCTTCGGAGAGCTTTTCGACACCGTCAGCCAGGCGCTTGACAGGTTCTACGCCTCGCGTGACAATGCCGAACATCTCAGGAAGAAGAAGGCTGACCTGTATAAAGTGCTGAACAACTCCATAGAACGATGTTCAAAAAAGCTCGCCATACAGCAGGATGCTTTGAGGGAATCGGCAGACAGGGAAAAATTCAGGCTTTACGGCGAACTGATCACCGCCAATATCTATGCGATACCCGGGAACGCGGAAAAAGTTTCGCTGATGAATTATTACAGCGAAAATGGAGAATATGTCGAGATACCTCTTGACCCTGACCTTACGCCTCAGGCGAACGCACAGCATTACTTCCGCAAATATGCGAAAGCAAAGAGCACCTATATCAACACGACGCATCAGATCCAGCAGACACAGATCGAGCTCGACTACCTGGAGAGCGTTCTTCAGACGCTGGACAACTGTACATCCGTGCAGGAGATCGACGAAGTCAGGCAGGAACTTGCCGACCAGGGCTATATGGTCAGGAAGCGCAGGCGGAGCGACAAAAAGGAAACCGCCGCGACAAAGCCATTCCGCTACAGGTCTTCAGACGGGTTCGACATACTTGTTGGAAAGAACAACATCCAGAATGACCGGCTGACTTTAAGGACGGCGCAGTCCGGCGACATATGGCTCCATACGAAGGCCGTCCCCGGCTCCCATGTAATAATAAGGAGGAACGGCCGCGATATCCCCGACCGGACCATCGAGCAGGCAGCCATAATAGCCGCATGGCACAGCAAGGCCAGGATGTCTTCCAATGTCCAGGTGGACTACACTCAGGTAAAAAATGTAAGCAAACCTTCCGGCGCAAAGCCGGGGATGGTGATATATACAAACTACAAAACAGCCGTTGTCACACCGGACCAGTCGCTGGTGGAAAGCCTCAGGGTATAGGTACAATATACAGGACCGCCGCAGTGCCGGTAAGCGAAGTTGTCGACACCCCCGGCTGCGGGGATTCTTATATCGCTGCATTCTGTGCCGACTATTTCCGGGGCGGAACTATACAAAGCGCAATGGAAACAGGCTCGCTCGCGGCATCCAGGGTCCTGTCACGGCGCGGCGGCGCGGAAAACGGCATCATGACAGTTCTTCGCTGATCATTTTGGCGTACATCTTGGAAACCGGTTCATGTTTATATATAATAGGTTTAATAAATTGCGAGGGTAATCTTTGAACGGAGGTAACGCAGCAAAACGGAAAGGGGCAGCAGCAAATGGAAAGAGACGATATCGAAATGGCAAATGCAGCCGAAAAAGCTGGAAAATATATCAGGAAAGCCATGGATATGGGCGCCGACCACGCAGTATTTTTCAGGACCGAGGACATCGCATTCGATCCGAGGTCGCTGCTTAAATGCATGTTCGGCTGCAGTTCATGGGGCAAAGACCATACCTGCCCGTCAAGGCCGGGTTCGCTGAAGCCATGGGAATATGAGCAGATATTCAGAAGATACAGTTGGGGCATCATAATACACTCCCACAGCAAAAAAATCTCACAGGACATATCATTCGCAATAGAAAGCCAGGCTTTCACGGACGGCTACTACATGGCTTTTTCGCTCAGCGATTGCTCCATCTGCCCCGAGTGCGGCGGAAAAAGGGGAATGCCATGTGCCGATCCGAAAAAAGCAAGGCCTGCATTCCACAGCGTCGGCATCGATGTGTTCAAAACGGTCAGGAAATTCGGCCTGCCCATAGAAACGCTGAAGACGGAATCGGACGAGCAGAACTGGTACTCTGCAGTGTTTATCGAATAAACCGGCAGCCAGGTTTTCAATGATCCTGACTTCGGTGACCCGGCAGTCTGATCGTTTGATCCGGACATTCGGTCATATTAAGTGACGCGTTAAGCGTTGACCGGCCCCCGACCATTCGATCCTGATAATCAACAGCTTGGCAGGTAATTAGCTGAATAAATAAATATAGGAGTGGTTGCAATGGTATCTGAAAAAATACTTGCGAATCTAAAAAGATCATCGTGGATAAGGGCAATGTTCGAACAGGGAGAAAACCTCCGCAAAAAGTTCGGAGCCGACAACGTCTACGACTTTTCGCTCGGCAACCCTGACCTGGAACCGCCGGAGATAGTCAGGGACATCCTCAAAAAGGCGGTGCTTTCGGACACTCCCAAAATGCACGGTTACATGAGCAATGCAGGTTACCCTGACGTAAGGGCTGCTGTCGCCGAAAACCTGAGGAAGTCCAAGGGCGTCCCTGTCGAAGCCTGCCATGTGGTGATGGAGTGCGGTGCAGGCGGGGCTATGAACGTGGTGCTTAAAACCATCCTCAACCCGGGAAACGAAGTAATCGTACTTGCTCCCTATTTCGCCGAATACCTGTTTTACATAGACAACCACGGCGGCGTTCCGGTCATCGTGGACACGGACCGTGAAACGTTCCAGCCTGACGCGCAAAAGATCTACAATGTCATAACCCCGAAGACCAAGGCCATAATTATCAACTCTCCGAATAACCCTACCGGCGTCATATACAGCCGGAGTTCTCTCGAGAGCATTTCGGAAGTTATTGAAAAAAGGCAGGAGGAATTCGGCAACACCATATGCGTCATATCCGACGAGCCTTATGACAAAATAGTATATGACGGCGCCGCAGTCCCGTCAGTGTTCGAAGTCTTTAAAAACTCCGTCATCGTTAACTCGTACAGCAAATCCCTTTCACTGCCGGGTGAAAGGATAGGCTTCGCCGCGGTCAATCCCAGGATTGGCGATACCGCGCCGCTGGTGGACGGGCTTATTTTCTCCACGAGGACACTGGGCTTCGTCAACGCGCCTGCTCTCTTCCAGCGTATACTTCCCGGATCGCTCGACGCCAAGGTGGCGGTCGATGCGTATAAGAAGAGACGCGACATGCTCTACGAAATCGTCACGAAAGCCGGGTTCAAATGCCTGAAACCGCAGGGCGCATTTTACCTGTTCCCCCGGTCTCCGATAGAGGACGACGTGAAATTCTGCAACGAGGCGCTCAAATACAACCTGATCATCGTGCCCGGCACAGGGTTCGGATTCAAAGGCTTCTTCAGGCTGGCATACTGCGTGGACGAAAAGACGATAGCCAACTCCCAAAAGGCATTTGAGGCGCTTGCAGCGGAGTATAAATAAAGCGGCGCCTTGCGCGCCAGACGTGGCGCCCTGTATATCAAATGTGGTGCCTGACACGTCAAATACGGCGCCTGGCGCGCCAGTCAGCCGGTAATTGTTCATCACTGTATTGATTATTGCTGACTAACTGGCGCGCCAGGTGCCGTTTTGTACCGTTTTTTCATTTCCGGGCGGTGATCTGACCGATCATCCAAATTCCTCACGTTTTTTGTACCAATTTTTCGTTTCTGGGCACATAAGTATGGATTTCTTTCAATAATGAGTAACATAATATGGCATATTCGGCATTATGTGAATGGTTTACCCTGGAGAAAAGCTTTCCTGAAGGTTTTTCTGTCCCAGAAACGGAAATTTTGCACACTGAAAATCAAAATTCAATCTTTTGCTGTAATCACCAGCAGCAGCCCTTCCTTTACCTCGACGTACGCCTCGTCTTCGGAGAACCTGTTGCTGACGCCAAGGGACGAACCAGTCTTCAGCACTGCGTTGTCAAGCGGGAAATACAGGCCGCGGGTGGAAACTCCCGAGGCGTCCCCGCCGAAAGGCAGTAATGTAACAAAAACGCCTTCCTCCCGCTTCAGCCTGATGCTGCCGCTGACAAGGCGCACTTCATACTTATCGTCGGCAATGATGCCTTCCACATTCGCATCATGCATCTTCTTTAATAAAAAAAGGTTGGATATCGAATGATCCAGCCTTGAACCGGCTGCCCCGAGCAGTATGATCCTGCTGCAGCCCCGGCTTATCGCTGTCTCAACGGCAAGTTCGCTGTCCGTCATGTCCTTTTCGACGGGAAACCGGAGTATCTCGGTTCCTGCCTCTTCGAGCCGGCTGTAATCGCTTCTGTCTATAGAATCGAAGTCTCCAAGGGCGATGTCGGGCACGATGCCAAGAGCCCTGCAGTGGCGTGCCCCGCTGTCAGCGGATATGACCAGTTCCGCATTCCTGCAGTACTTCTCCGCGTGGCTGTAATCCCCGATCTTTCCGCCGCAGAATACCACGCAAGTCATATGGTACCACCATACGCCTTTTGCCTCAGGCTGCTCATTATTTCAGCGGCGTCTGGCGCTCCGAATATGGTCGTGCCTGCAACGATCACATTTGCACCTGCCTGTGTCACATCCCATATGTTAGAAAGGTCGATACCTCCGTCGACCTCGATATCAAGGCTCAGGCCGCGTTTTACGGCAATTTGCCTGAGTTCGCGTATCTTTTCCGTCATGTTTTCTATGTAATGCTGGCCGCCAAATCCCGGATCCACCGTCATCAGCAGCACCATATCCACATCTCCAAGCACGGCATCAAGCGTATTCAGAGGAGTGGCGGGATTCAGCACCACTGAGGGCCTTGCTCCGCATTCCCTTATCAGTTCTATGGTACGGTGCAGGTGCGGATTGTTTTCTACATGCACTGATATTATATTAGCGCCTGCATCTGCAAAATCTTTTATGTAACGGTCCGGATCCTCAATCATGAGATGTACGTCAAACGGGAGTTCCGTGACTTTCCTGAGGCTTTTTATCACAGGCGGGCCAATGGTTATGTTCGGTACGAAATGTCCGTCCATGACATCCAGGTGTATCATATCTGCGCCAGCCCTTTCGACCCTGGATATTTCTTCCCCGAGCTTCGAAAAATCCGATGCCAGGATCGACGGTGCGATTTTAATCATTCCCCTTCATCCCTTTCCTGCCGCCCTTTTTGTATTTTGCTTCGTCTTCCTGTTTCAGTGTTTTATAAAGTTCAGCAAAGCGGGCGTATCTTCCTTTTTCTATCGACCTTTCATCAACAGCCTTCTTCACGGCGCAGTCCGCCTCAAAGACGTGGCTGCAGCCTTTGAACCTGCACTTCGGTATATGTTCAGCAAATTCGGGATACAGGAACTGTAGCCTGTCATATTCTATACCCGTAAGCTCAAATGAACTGAAACCGGGAGTATCGACGAGGTATCCTCCGCCCGGAAGTTCAATCAGTTCTGCGTGCCGGGTGGTATGCCTGCCTCTTTCTATTTTTTCACTTACACTCCCGGTCTTCATCAGCACGGTGTCCATGACCCTGTTGAGCAACGTCGACTTCCCGACTCCCGACTGGCCCGCGAACACCGATATATGCCCCTTCAATGCTTCCTTCAGCTTGCTGAAGCCATCCGACTCCCGGAAACTGGTCTCGATGACCTCATAACCTGCTTTTATGTATGGCTCCCGCAGCCTGGCCCGTTTGCCGCCTTCATCCAGATCGATCTTGTTGATGCATACTACCGCCCTGATACCCTTGTCCTCCGCAGTTACAAGTATCTTGTCCAGCAGCATCAGGTCGGGATCCGGCGATTTCGCCGCGATAACTGCGATGATCTGGTCTACATTCGCGACTGCAGGCCTTACAAGGACACTGCTCCTTTCTGTTATTTCTTCTATATTCCCCTTTTTTCCTGCAGGATCTGTCACAGAAAAAACGACCCTGTCGCCGGTCAGCGGGGTCAGCCCTTTCTTCCGGAATATTCCTCTGGCCCTGCACTCATAAACACCGTCATCTTTTGCCGCAACATAATAGAACCCGGCTATCCCTCTGATAATAATGCCAGACGGCAAATATCCAACCTCCTCCGCATCTGCAACCATGAATTTGATAAATAACGCGTCTGTTGTTACTGATTCTGGATATCAGTTTCCAAAGCCAGATCATTATCCAGATAAACGATCACATGCGTCGTCCCTGTCTCACCAAGGGTGATCGGAATACTGAACGGGAACAGGTCCCTCCTTACATACTGGTTCATCTCGATCTTCCGCACATTCGTGTCGGACGGAGTGGATTCCACATAAACAAGCACTTCTTCGCCGTATGTGCGGCTTGGGTTCAAAGTGATCGAAATAGCTTTCGTCTTCGCGGTACTTACCTGCTGGGATCCTCCGTCATCCGGACCGGACGGAGCATCACCGCCCCTTCCTTCTTCAGGATGCTCATCTATTCCGAATGTCAGGTCCACTGCGGTATATTCATCCACCACTTCATTCGGAAGAGGGCTCTGCTTTATCACTTTAGCGACATCGCTTACTATATCTTTAGGTAAAAAATCACCTATCGTGAGGTTGTTCTTCAGTATTGCGTTCTCCGCCTCTGTCCTGGTCATTCCGCCAAAATCGGGCACTGTCACCTTTTCAAGCTTCGGTCCTGCGCTCACATATACTTTGACAACGGTATCAGGCTTTACCATTTCGAATGCTTCAGGCTCAGTCTTTATAACAAGGTCTTTGCCCACCTTATCATTGTTCTCCCTGACTATTTCAGGTACCAGCCCTGCATTGGTTATCTCCACTTCCGCGATCCTGTACTCCTGTCCCCTGATATCAGGTATTTCAACCATATGGGGCCCGTCGCTTACGGTGAAGTTTATCGTGCTTCCGGGTTTAAGAGTATTGCCGACCGCTATGTCCTGCGATATGATGACTCCTTTTTTGACAGTTTCGTTAAACACCCTCTCATTGTCCACAGCGGTAATGTCATATTGGCTGAGCAGCTCCTTCACCTCGTCGAAGTCCATGTTCGTATAGTCTTCAACGACGAACGAAGCCGTATCGTCAGGCGCTATCATCGGAATAACGAGTTTGATGCCAAGGTAGACGACAAGTGCCATGATCACCACGCCGGACGCTATGCCCAGGCAGATGCTCAGCCAGTCCCTTTTCTTCCTGTTGTCTGCTTCACCATCTTCTTCCATGTATCCTTCATCTCCGTCATCGGTATTTTCCTTTATTATATCAACCCCGGTACCGACTGCCTGCATTTTTTTCGTAGGCAGTTCTTCAACGGCGTTGCTTCCGTTTATTTTCGTATCGGGATCTGCCAGGACCCTCTGCAGGTCGGCCAGCATCTCGGATGCGGTCTGATACCTGAGGTTCTGGTCCTTCTTC
Organism: Clostridiales bacterium; assembly: GCA_035361135.1. Classification (GTDB taxonomy): domain Bacteria; phylum Bacillota; class Clostridia; order Acetivibrionales; family DTU013; genus DTU013. Next base: position 11,202 of record DAOSCC010000042.1, read on the forward strand.
ATTGCCTTGATTATGAGGTCGTTTACTCCCTTCGGGATCTTCGGGTTGATGTCGATGGGCTTTTCAGGCTTTTCCTGGATATGCTTAAGCGCAATCGCAACAGGCGACTCCCCGTCGAACGGGACTTTCCCCGTGACCATTTCATAAATGGTGATGCCCAGTGAGTAAAGGTCGGATTTTTCATCGATGAAACCGCCTCTTGCCTGCTCCGGGGAGAAATAATGGACAGAGCCGATGGTGCTTCCAACCATTGTAATGGTCGCAGACGTGACAGCCCTGGCAATGCCGAAGTCGGTGACTTTGGCTATGCCATCCTTCGTTATCATGATGTTGTGCGGTTTTATATCACGGTGAACGATGAAATTCTTATGGGCATGTTCGAGAGCGGAACATATCTGGATCGCGATCCCGACAGCTTCCTTCCATGGAAGTGCGCCCTTCTGGCTGATGTATTCCTTCAGCGTGATGCCGTCTATAAGCTCCATCACGATGTACTGGATGTCGTCCTGTTTGCCTACGTCATATATAGATACGATGTTCGGATGGTTCAGGCTCGCCGCGGCCTGCGCCTCCACCCGGAAGCGCTTTACGAATTCCTCGTCGTCTGTAAACTCACTGCGTAATATTTTAACGGCAACAAAGCGGTTCAGAAGCAGGCACTTCGCCTTATAGACGACTGCCATGCCGCCTCCGCCGATCCTTTCCAGCAATTTATATCTATTTCCCAATATCTGACCTTCCATATCCACACCTTCACTAACACTTTATAACAATGACCGTGATATTGTCCTCACCGCCCTGTTTGTTGGCGGCTTCAATAAGCTTTGCACACGCGTGTTCCGGGTCGCTGCCGGAAACTATATCGGCTATATCGCTTTCACTCACCATATTTGTCAGTCCGTCGGTGCAAAGTATGTATATATCATCAGCCTCGATCTGATGGCTTATTATGTCCACTTCCAGTTCGGGAGAAGAGCCGATCGCCCGCGTAATGATATTCTTCCGCGGGTGTTTCTCTGCTTCCTCCCTGGTCAGTTTGCCCTGCCTGACCAGTTCTCCGATATACGAATGGTCTTCAGTCAGCTGTCGGATGGCTCCGTTCCTTATCAGATAGAGCCTGCTGTCTCCCACATGGGCGGCCGTGAGCGTGGATCCGGCAATAACGGCCATGGTCAGCGTCGTACCCATGCCGCTGACCTCAGCGCTTCCAAGCGATCTCTCATAAACGGCAGTGTTGACTTTCTTTACCAGCGCTTCGAGCTTACCGCTCAGGTCCGCGCTGTCAAAGCAGCCTTCAGCACCTATATTGTCCCTTATGTACTCAACGGCCATCCTGCTTGCGACTTCCCCGCTGTTGTGCCCGCCGAGCCCGTCGGCGATGACGAAGACGCAGGACGTGTCCGAGCGACCCG
>DAOSCC010000043.1:0-6155 GCA_035361135.1 Clostridiales bacterium
CTGTCCTCAACGGCTATGAGCCTTGAATTCCTCTCACGTACTCTTTCTATCTCCTTATCCACATCCTCGTCGGTGACGACGGCTGTCGATTTCTCTACTTCAACGCCTTTGTACTCACCAAGTTCCACGTCAGGTCTGACAGTGACCGTCGCAGTGAATATCAGGGACTTGCCCTTGCCTATCTGCTTTATGTCTATTTCAGGCCTGTCCACGGGGTGGATATCATTCTCTTCTACCGCCTGCTCATACGCATCGGGACACACTTCGTTTATTGCATCCTCGTACAGCACCTGTTCCCCGTAATACCTTTCCACCAGGTGTCTTGGCGCTTTGCCTCTCCTGAACCCGGGTATGTTGAACTTCTTTGCATTCCTGGCAAATGCTTTCTGCATCCCCTGCTCAAATTTTTCCGCTTCAACCTCTATTTCGAGTTGAACGACATTCTTACCTGCATTTTCCACTTTAACCTGCATGTGTCTTCATTCTCCTATCATTACAGATTGCTTGATTCGACAAAACTTACGGGGGTAAGCATACCCCCTCGATTAACGCATACATTATAACAAAATATTATCATAAAGCCAATACAAAACAATTTTTTGTTGAATTATTGCCCGGAAACGTCCTCACACAGTTTCTCGGGCATGAAGCCCAGGTGGTCGGCGGCCACCAGCCTGAACATGATCCCGTCGACCAGGCCTTCGACTGCTGCTTTGCAGGCATCTCCGTGCAGATGCCCGTATATGCATATCTTTACGCCATACTTCTTCATTATATCCATGAATTCCGAAAACTCTCCCCTGGAGTTGAACGGTGGATAATGCAGCGCCGCTATTATGGTATTGTCTGCGAAGGCCGGATCTGACGAGATGTCCGACATTCCCTTCTGCAGTGACATTTCGAGCCTCTGCAGTTCCCTTTGGTAAATTCTCGCATCATCGGCGCCGAACCCGACCTCACCCGGCATATCCCAGCCTCTCGTTCCGCAGATCGTCATTCCTTCGATGCTGAAACTGTTGTTGTGCATGAAGCTTATCGAGGTAAAGCCGTTTTCGCTGACGAACTTCTCCATCTTGCTCATGGTCGTCCACCAGTAATCATGATTCCCCTTGGATATGATCTTTTTGCCCGGCAGTTCATGGATGAACCTGAAATCCTCATGCGCTTCGTTAAGATAAGTCGCCCATGAAATATCGCCAGGCACGATGACGTAATCGTCCTCCCCGACAACGGAGCACCAGTTCTCCTTCAGCTTGTCCATATAGTTGGCCCATCTCGGCCCGAACACATCCATCGGTTTGTCTACACTCAGCGCCAGATGGAGATCCGATATAGCAAACAGCGCCATAATCCATTCCTTCCTGTTTCAGGGGACAGTTCTTCATTTTTGGGGACAGTTCTCAACTTTTAGCGTTGGGGACAGTCCTGCTTTTCGGGGACGTTTCTCAACTTTCAAAGTTTACGCCGGAGTCCCGGCTTCCGGTAAGGCTCCTGCTCCCTTGAAAAGTAACCTCATTGCAGGATATAACCCGCTTTTTTTAAGAATAACCCCCTGTTATAGGGATAATTAACCTCATGCTATCCTTGTATACTCTTATAGCCATGTCTGTCACCTGGCCGAATGGAAAAAATCGTACAGTCTCTCCGCCATCGGCCTGCTTATGCCCTCCACTGCCTGAAAATCGTCAACCCCTGCCTGTCTCATACGCGCGACGGAGCCGAAATGCTTAAGCAGCGACTTTTTCCTCTTCGGCCCGATCCCCTCCACCTCATCGAGTATGGATCCGGAGTATCTTTTGGTCCTCAGCATCCTGTTATAATCCAACGCAAACCTGTGTGCCTCGTCCTGGATCGACGTGACAAGCCTCAGCGCAACAATGTTGCCGGTCAGGTCCGCCTCATTCCCCGGGGCCACCAGTCCGCGGGTCCTGTGCTTATCGTCCTTGACCATTCCGCATACCGGGATGTCGACATCGAGATCCTGCATCACCTGCCTTGCGGCATTTACATGTCCGATGCCGCCGTCGACCATGATCAGGTCAGGCAGCCTGCTGAACTTGCCGTGATCCTTTTTATCAGGATCTTGCTCTCCTGTATCGATTTTCTCCTTAATGGCATGCGTCAATCTCCTGTGCAGCACTTCCTGCATGCTTGCATAGTCGTTCTGCGTATCGGTGGTCCGTATCCTGAAACGCCTGTATTCCTTTTTCGCCGGCGTCCCGTTCTCGAATACCACCATCGATGCTACTATCTCGGAAGAACCGGTATTCGATATATCATAAGCCTCGATCCTTTCAGGAATTCCATCGAGTCCCAGTATACCCGCAAGTTCCTTCAGCCCTTCCTGCACTCCGTCGGCTTTCCTCATCTCGTCGTTGAAGCGGTCAAGTTCGATCTTTGCATTTTTGGCGACCATTTCAGCCATACGGAGCTTCTCGCCTCTCTTAGGCACCCTTACATGTACCCTGCCGCCCCTCCTGGCGCTCAGCCAGTCTTCAATCAGCTCCCTGTCCTCGACATCAGCGCCTGTGATGATTTCCGGTGGTATCAGATCCGCAGTCCCGTAAAACTGTTTGAGGAACGATGAAGCCGTTTCCGACAGTTCGGCTTCTCCGCTGCCCTGTATGATGAAAAACCTTCGCCCCAGCAGCTTTCCGCCCCTTACGAAAAACACCTGGATGCAGGTATCCGTCTTGCTTGCGGCAAACCCGACCACATCCTGGTCGGAGCCCGATACTGTAAAGACTTTCTGTTCCTGGACTATGTTCCTCACGCTGATCAGTTTGTCCCTCAATGCGGCGGCCTGCTCAAAATCCAGCCTCTCCGCCGCTTCCTGCATTTCCTTCTCCAGTTTTTCGATTATCGCATCCTGTTTCCCGTCCAGGAACGAACAGACATCCCGTACCACCGCCTGGTATTCCTTTTTGTCCACATGGCCCGCGCATGGCCCCAGGCACTGCTTTATATGGTAATACAGGCACGGCCTGTTCCTGCCTATATCCCTGGGCAGGACACGCTTGCACGTCCGTATCGGGAATATTTTCCTGATCAGGTTTATAGTCTCGCGTATCGAATGCACATTGGGATAAGGACCGAAATATCGGGCCCCGTCTCCTTCGACCCGTCTCGTCATGTATATCCTGGGATATTCTTCGTTGACTGTTACTTTGATATAGGGGTACGTTTTATCGTCTTTGAGCAGGATGTTATAACGCGGCTTTTTGTCCTTGATCAGATTGCACTCCAGTATGAGCGCCTCGAATTCGGTGTCTGTGACGATGTATTCAAACTCCGCGATCTTTGCCACCATCGCCTCCACTTTGGGAGAATGGGCGGCAGAATCCTGAAAATATTGCCTGACTCTGTTCTTCAGCACTTTTGCCTTGCCGACATATATTACAGAGCCGTTTTTGTCCTTCATAATATAAACGCCCGGTTTATCGGGCAGTTTTGCAAGTTCTTGCTGAATATCGAACATGGTCTAGACGTTCTCACCTGTATCCGATACCAAGTAATTTTCCAACTCAGCAATGGCTTCCGCCTCATCGCTTCCGTCAGCAGTAAGCAATATGACCGAATCGCCTTTTATACCAAGTGACAAAACTCCCAGCAGGCTCTTGCCGTTAGCCTTCCTTTCGCCCTTCGTGATCCATATGTTCGACTCAAATCCGGTCGCCTTTTGTATAAAAATCGCTGCGGCCTTCGACTGTAACCCCTGCGGGCTCTTTATCAGTATCTCTTTTGATATCATTATTTACCTCCATTTACTTCCGTATAACTATACGTTTATCCAATGCCGATATATATTGTTCCTCTTCCGGTACAAAGCAACGCCCGTGCGGACGTTCCATGCATGTATCCTTATTCAATCCCATTATACCAAATGTATTTTCTCAATACCATATTATCTTTAAGAAACGTCCCTAAACGTAAGTAGAAATAAAAACGGCCGGACTCAGTTCCGGACCGTCGTTATTTACACACGAATGTTTTCGCTGCAGCCGCTGCGGGACTTTGCCGGTACTGCAGGACTTCGCCGATTCTGCCGGGGACCTGCCTCTGCTGCTGTGAGCTGCCCGCTGCTTTCAGGTTTCCTTCTGCGCATTCGTTTTATTACCCTGCAGATAATGCTGTTCCATCAGGATGCCCATTCCAAAGGAATATATCAGGAAGTTGATCAAACCTGTCACTATGGCTGCCAGCAAAAGGTTCTGCTGGGGGATGATAAGCAGAACGACAAGCTTGACAAGCGTGGCAGTTATCAGCCCCGTGATGAATTCAATGAAAATACCGTTTTTCCGGCTGAATGCCTTGAGGATCATCCTGCCCAAATATATACATGCCGGCACTGTCGATATGATCAGCAATATGATGTACAGCAGCGGCGCTATAAGCGTCAGCAGCAGTATCGCCAGCAACGAAGTCGCCCCGATGAATGACAGTATGCCGAGCACCAGTTTTCTTACCGGGTTTTTCTCCAGGTTATTCGAGATCATGCGGTACCTGGTCCTTGAGATCAGGAGCGACAGCAACCCGGTCAGGAGAACTGCCAGCATGAACAGTACCAAAATGACAAGCCTCAGATAGAACAACGCATCTATATCGAGATTCATGGACTCGCCAAGTATCCTTACTTCCTGCCCGCCAATAACAGCGCCCGGGGATTTCTCGACAGAGCCGACGGAGATCACATCGCCATTTATCCTGGCTCCATCCTCCAGAGTCGCTTTTCCAAACATCGATACCACCTGGCCGGTGACTTCGGCATTTATTGCCGCATCACCGAAAACAGTGACGACATGGCCGTCGACCCTGCTTTCGACCCGGACATCGCCAAGGACCACTATAACGTTCCCCCGGACAGGCGCGGTCACTTCCGCGTCCTCAAAAATCTTTATCTTATCGCCGTTTTCAGAGTTTACATATATGCCTTCTCCCAGGACCGGAACGGCCCATGCCGCCAAAAGTATGAAAATGGCAAGGAGCGCCGCAAGTTTTTTCATTCAGCTTCCTCCCCGGTATGTGTTCCAACATAATGGATAAGCCTCTGGATCGCCAGTACTGCCAGTATCAGCACTATGAATGCATAGTAGTATGATCTGACGATCGAGAGTGCGATATCTGCCACCGCAGCAAGCGCATCTATCAGTAATCCCGTAAGATCCTTCACTGCTCCGAATATTGCGGCCGTAACAGTCGAGAAGGATCCGAAATACTCGCCAAGTCTTTCAAAAGCGCTGAATACGCTGACTTCTTTCATATCCGCAACAAAAATGAGCAACAGTACGATCGAAAGCATAGTTGCGAAATTGTAAAGCAATACTATTCTCTTCTCGCTTCTTTCTTTCTTCTGGTTCTCGATCAATGCAACTTTATCCATGACCCTTGCTTCAAAATCATCCGGAGGCTCGATTTCCACCTTTTCATCAAGTGTAGAGAAGATGGCTTCCATGCAGCCGAATTCCTCGCTGCAGCCGCTGCAAGCCTTCAAATGCTCTCTGAACTGTTTTTCCTCGGCTTCATCCATTTCTCCGTCAAAATACTTCATCATGAGTTCCTTCGACGTATCACAGTTCATAAAGCCTCCTCCTTTCTTTCCTTCATCAATGCCTCTCTCAGCATTATCCTTGCCCGATACAGCCTGTTTTTTATTATCGTCATCGGCTCTCCGAGAACCTTTGTCATTTCCTCATACGATAACCCGTTCTGGTGGAACAGTATTATCGGCGTCCTGTATTTCTCAGGCAGTTCCTGTATCGCCCTCCGGATCCTTTCAGACCGTTCCTTCCGCAGATAGCTGTCTTCAGGCGTGTCCACCCCGTCCGATAGATCCCCGATCTCATCTATCGATGTCGAATTTACCTTCTTCTTTCTGTGTATGTCCAGGCAGAGATTGGTGGCAATGCGAACCGCCCAGGTGGAGAACTTATACTTGGGATCATACCGGTCAAGAGCCTTGTAGATCCTGATAAAGACTTCCTGGGAAAGGTCGCTGACCTCTTCCTTGTCATTGATCATATTATAAACGACGCTGAATATCAACTTTTTATATCGTGTCACAAGTTCTTCGAAATACTCGTGCTGCCCTGCCAGACACTTCTGTATCAGTTCATAGTCGGTCAGCTCCAATCGGTTCTCACCACCTTGCCTATATT
>DAOSCC010000043.1:6255-12583 GCA_035361135.1 Clostridiales bacterium
GGGACAGTTCTCTACATAGTAGAAATTCGTTGCGGGTTGAGAACTGTCCCCTTTTGATTGGTTTAGCTCGACACTCCTCAGCAAAGAAGCAGATTTTCACGGGTTGAGGAGTGTCCCCTTTCGTTTGGTTTGACTGGGACAGTCCTCTACATAGTAGAAATTCGTTGCGGGTTGAGAACTGTCCCCTTTTGATTGGTTTAGCTCGACACTCCTCAGCAAAGAAGCAGATTTTCACGGGTCGAGGAGTGTCCCCTTTCGTTTGGCTTAGTTTGGGCACTCCGGGTTAGGGGACAGTTCTCAAAAAGATGCAAAACACCGCAATTGTGAGTGCTTCTTTGCAATTGACCCAAACACGACACTTTCCGATAATTATATTGGGGAGCAATATTAGGGGACAGTTCTCAAGAAAGTTAAACAGGATGCATGACTAAATGAGTAAAGCAATAAGGATCGCTCATCGGGAATACGATATGTGTAAAAAGCTGAGAAGTGTCCCTGTTGATCGGACAGTCGAGAAACGTCTCCTATGGCCATAAAGTTGAGAAGTGTCCCCATGAGGTGATATAAAGTTGAGAAGTGTCCCCATGAGGTGATACCATGACAGTAACGAATGTGACCCGCAAGACTGTGCTCGCGGACAAATGCGAAGTCGCGTCGACCTTTTTTGCAAGGTTCAGAGGGCTCCAGTTCAGGAAAGAGCTGCCTCCTGGGCACGGCCTGCTTATAACTCCGTGCAATTCCATCCATATGTTTTTTATGAGATTCCCGATCGACGCCCTGTTCATAGATTCAGAAAACAGGATAGTCCATATTTATGAAGGGATAAAGCCGTGGAGAGTATCCGGGATAATAAAAAACGCCCACTGCGTGCTGGAACTGCCTTCAGGCACCGTTTACTCGACGGGCACGGTCACTGGCGATCTTCTGGATATGCAGCCATGACTATCTGTGCTTATCTGCTGACCATCCCGTTTATATCAATTCAGCTATATACGAACTGCCACGATATCCTTGCCATGCAATTACGGCATCACATGGCACCCAATATTTTTCCCGTTACCGTTTTGTTATATCCTAATCTTTCAGCCGCTTCCACATAATTATCGCATCTTCATTGTTGTCTGCATAATACGCTTTTCTCATGCCGCCGTCTTCAAACCCGTATTTTTCATACATGGACCTGGCGCCATGGTTGCTCTTCCTTACTTCCAGCGTAAGCGCCGCCAGACCGCGATTTTCCGCTTCATCAATCAACGCCTCCATAAGGGCGCTGCCAATGCCGCTGCGCCTGAACTCGGGATGGACGGCAATGTTGGTGATGTGGCCTTCGTCACATACCTGCCACATCCCCGCATACCCCACGGCCCGGCCGTTTATCAAAGCGCAGAAATAAACCGCTTTTTCATTATGCAGGAATTCATCCGTTATCGACTGTCTTGACCATGGTATTTTAAAACTCAGGTTTTCCACCGTCATAATGTCATCTATATGTTCTTTCCCCGCCCTGACGATCTCCAGGTTATTTAGCATTACAACATCCTCCGTCATTCCCTGCTGCCCTGCGCATGCTTTCTTTCATACTCCCTCTCGGCCTGGGAAGGCCTGAGGTAAAACGGCATCAAGCCGGCGCAGTCGGTGCTCTCTCCCCTTGCGTGCAGCGCAAGCGCCAGCTGCGCGGCAGGAGCAGCCATCATCTGGTATGTGAAAGGAGGCATGAAACTGCAGCGTTCTTTCAGTTGTATTTTAAGGAAATCCCTGTGCAGAAGCACTCCGTCGCCCGCAAACATGATATTCGCCCCTGCATATTTCTCCCCGATCTGTTTTACCAGTTCGGAAATATGGAGCCCCATATACCCTGACAAATTGGCCATCAGTCCGTTCCGGGGTTTATAAAGCGCGGTGTAGACCTGGCTGTTCCTGGCGTCCATTATAGGGCACACCAGTGCGTCATCCGGTACCACAGCCGCATTAGCCAAAGCATCCAGCGACGGTATCCCGACGACCGGCTTTTTCAATGCGTACGCCATGGTCTTTATCGTCGTCACGCCGATCCTGAGCCCGGTAAACGACCCGGGACCAGTCACTGCCGCAAAAACATCTATATCGGACAAATCGAGCTTAAGGCTTTCCAGCACTTCCTTCATCATCGGGACCAGTTTTTGCGAGTGTGTCTTCTTGTCTTTCAGCAGAAATTCGGCCAGCAGTCCGTTTTCATCAGCTACCGCTATACCGGCCGTTGCAGTGGACGTATCAACCGCAAGCGCTCTCATCAGTAAGCCTCCTCTCGTATTCCGCAGTCCTGTCACCGATGAAACTGACGGTGATCGTCCTGCTGTCGGAGCCCTCAGGATCATTTTTTTCTATATAGACCTCTATACGCTCTGAAGGAAGTATTTCTCTTATGAGGTCCGCCCATTCTATGACCGTCACTCCGTCTCCGTCGATGTATTCATAATATCCTGTGTCGAGCATCTCATCCACATCGCCGATCCTGTACACATCAAAATGGTATAAAGGCAGCCGTCCTTCATACTCATTGACGATGGTGAAAGTTGGACTGGTTATGTATCCGCTGATCCCGAGGCCTTTTGCGATACCGCTTGTAAAAGCGGTCTTGCCTGTCCCAAGATCACCGAAAAGGCACACGTTGTCGCCCCTTTGCAGCATACTGCCAAGTTTTCTTCCCAGTTCAACCGTATCAGCGACAGAACTGGCGCGGAATTCCTTCATATCCTTTTTACCACCTGACCGTTTATAATCGTGTAAAGCACCCTGGATTTCAGTTCCAGCGGATGTCCGTCCATTATTATGATATCGGCATCCTTGCCGGCCTCAAGGCTTCCTACCCTGTCTGCTATCCCCGTGATTTCAGCGGCATTTATAGTAATCGCCTTAAGTGCTTCAGTTTCGTCCATCCCCTCTTTGACCGCGACCGCTGCGCAAAGCGGAAGGTACTGTACGGGGGTGACCGGATGGTCCGTCATTATGGCTGTTTTGATTCCCGCTCTCGACAGTATTCCCGGCGTCCTGGCGCTTTGATTCCTGAGTTCTATCTTCGACCGGTCGGTCAAAAACGGCCCGGTGATGACACTTACATTCTCCTCGAGCAAAATATCCGTGATCAGGTGACCTTCCGTGCAATGCTCGATCGTGATGCCGACCCCGAACTCCTTAGCGATCCTTATCGCGGTCAAAATGTCGTCAGCCCGGTGGGCATGGGCTTTAAGCGGGATCTCCCCGTTGAGGACCTTCAGCAGCGCTTCCATTTTAATATCATAATCAGGCTTGTCAAAATTCTCGCTGTCCCGCTCATAGTCTTCCTTCATCTTTTTATATTCGACAGCCTTCATCAGGCTTTCCCTGAGCAGCGCAGCCGTGGCCATCCTTGTCATGGGCGCCTGCCGTTTTTCGTGATATACGCTTTTAGGATTTTCTCCAAATGCAACTTTCATGGCCACAGGCGCCTTTATGACCATATCCTCGACCCTGCGCCCGTACGTCTTCAGCGCTGCGAACTGCCCGCCGATCACATTGGCACTGCCCGGGCCTGTAACAACGGTGGTGACGCCGTTCTCTCTTGCCTCGACGAAAGCCCGGTCCGCGTGGTAAACAGCATCGATAGCCCGCAGGTGCGGCATGACAGGATCTGAGGTCTCATTTCCGTCGTCGCCTTCGAATCCGACGGAATCCTCCCACATGCCCACATGGCAGTGCGCATCCACGAATCCCGGCAAAACATAGCGTCCCTTTGCATCTATGACTTCAGACGCCGCCGCTTCCAGCCTTGCCAGTTCTGCAGCGTCATTGCCCAGCGCGGTTATTTTCTCCCCTTCCGCGGCAATGTATCCGTCATTGTAGTCAATACCTGCCATTGTGAGTATTTTCGCGTTTTTTACAAGCAGCATGCAAAGACCTCCTGTTGTTGATTCATAGCTTACTTATCATATAATTCCGTAATATATCCAATTACCTGGTATTTGCCGTATTGCCTTTCATGGTTGAGGACTGCGTTACGCTACTCATTCATCATTCAATATCATCACAAAACCATGTCCTGATATCCATAATATAATATCACTGTTTACTGCATTTTAAAATATTGACCATAAGCTATATTGCCAAGAGCAAAATAACTGTCCAACCAGATTAGATACATCTATCGGTATCGGATTTTTCTTATATGGGATTTTTTAATGGAAGTTAAGTCTCATAAAATGATTTATGAATTTTTAAGGATTGCATTTCTTATAGGAACTAACTCGTTGCACTAATATAATATATTTCCGCCTGCAGAAATACTAATTCCACAAATGAGGTTTGCTTACTGTAAAATACAAGCATTATCTATTCTTTCGCAACATACCAGGTATTTGCCATTATTAAACAATAGCTGGAATATTTATTGCCTCCTAAATATCCCATCTTTACAGCTTTTTGCGCATGACAAGCCTTATTTTTGTTTGGCTTTTACTTTTTTATAAATAGTGATGATGAAAGACATTATGCCAAAAACTGTTAAAAACAAATATATCGATAAAGGAAAATACCATTGCACAAACTCTTTTCCGGCATCCGGATTGCCGTGTGCTTTTTGAATGTAACAAAACAGGATCATTGATATGAGAGAAAGCACGGGAACAATGCAGCTCAAAACAATTTTAGTTTTTTCCCATTTTGAAATATATGATGTCAATAATACTAAAAAGAGTATTCCGGTCAACAGGCTTAATTCAAAAGTAAATAAAATCATAAAAGATTTCCCCTTAATTTATGATCAATATAATAATATATTGTTTCACATAATTTTACAACTATGATATGAACATGCATTTTTATTTTACTATTCTTTTGCGACAAAGTTTGCCCGTTTGCACAAAAAAACCGCCAAAGGTCAATAGCCAATGACGGTTTTTAATCTCGAAAGAAAACTTTGCAGGTTTGAAAAAACCCGGGTATAAATTATCAGAGATATTACCTCTTGCTGAACTGAGGCGCCCTTCTTGCCTTCTTGAGACCGTACTTCTTTCTTTCTTTCATCCTCGGGTCTCTTGTCAGGAAACCTGCCTTTTTCAATGCAGGTCTGAATTCTTCGTCAGCCTTGACGAGCGCCCTTGCGATGCCGTGCCTTATAGCGCCGGCCTGGCCTGACAGGCCGCCTCCGACGACATTGCACAAAACATCGAATTTGCCCAATGTTTCGGTAAGTACCAACGGCTGCTTTACGATAACTTTAAGGGTCTCAAGCCCGAAATAATCATCTATGTTCCTGTCATTAACGGTTATTTTGCCCTCTCCGGGTACAAGCCTGACTCTGGCGATCGATTTCTTTCTTCTTCCTGTTCCGTAATACTGTATTTTAGCTGCCATCGTTATACTCCTCCCTCCTCATCAAACATCGATTTCGAGTACTTCCGGCTTCTGAGCCTGATGCTCATGCTCCGGGCCCCTGTAGACTCTGAGTTTCCTGAACATTGCACGCCCGAGACTGTTGTGAGGGAGCATACGCTTAACTGCAAGCTCGACTGCCTTTTCAGGCGAATTCTCCATCAACTGCCTGTACTTGGTCTCTTTCAGCCCGCCCGGCCAGCCGGAATGACGCCTGTAAACCTTCTGATCCAGCTTCTTTCCGGTCAGGACGGCCTTTTCGGCGTTGATTACGATCACATAGTCTCCTGTATCAACGTGAGGCGTATATATAGGCTTGTGCTTTCCCCTCAGAATGCTTGCAACTACGCTTGCAAGTCTTCCCAACGGCTTGCCGGCGGCATCGACTACGTACCATTTTTTCTTGACTTCTTCAGCCTTTGCCATATAAGTCTTCATCTGTTACCTTTCCTCCCTGATTACTTCGTATATATGTTCAAACCGGCCTTTGACACAGCTCAAAACATGCCGGTCTTTCAGGCACTTTACTATAATAATACAGGTCCTCCGCACATGTCAAGTGAAAAACCGATAAATTTAATTTATCTTTCATTATCTCTTGATTATAGCCTTAATATACCCATATCTCCCTTATAATCGTCCGTCATTTCACTTTTTTGAATCTGCTCTGCATCCGGTTCTTCCTGTCAGATCCTACGTCCCGGTCCCATTCCCCCGGTTTGGAACCATTTTAAGATGCCAATGTCCCAGTCCGGTAACTCTCTTCTGTCTCATCTTACCTGTCTGAAGTTCTCTTCATTCCCGCTATCTCTGCTTAATGCGGCGATCTGTCACAAACGCCGCAGCCTACCCTGCAATTGTATCAAAAATTACGCTAATAATCACCTTCATATCGCAAAATTAGCCGTAAAAAAGGACCAGGGCTGGCCCTGGTCCTGTAACG
>DAOSCC010000044.1:0-12539 GCA_035361135.1 Clostridiales bacterium
TTCCGCCCTTAACAAGCACGGCGTATATTGTGACGTTCCATATGAACAGGATCAGTTCCGGATGACCTGATATGTACTCCCTGATCTCTTCCTCCACTGCGGCCAGCACTTCCGTATACCTCTCAGGCGCGCTTCCGTCATAACCGGCACTGCTCAGAGAAAAGAGCACGATATCGTAGAATGGCGCATTCAGATCTATTTCCAGCTCCCTGGCGGTCTTGGTTATCTCCTGCACAGTCAGTCCGCCGGTGACGATTTTCTCAAAAAATCTCCTGTGCGTAAAGATCTTGTATTCGCGCACCTCGCGCATGAACTCCTCGAAGTATTCCTGCTGCTTCTGTTCCTCGACCATCTTCCGGTGCAGTTCTGTCAGGACTTCCACCATCTTGCTCTTCGCGATCGGCTTGAGAAGGTATTGCTCGACTCCCATGCGGATAGCCTGCTGTGCATAGGAAAAATCATCATAACCGCTGATTATGATGATCCTGGTCTTCGGAAGTTCCCTGCGCACAAGTTCGATAAGCGCAAGCCCGTCCATAAAAGGCATTTTGATATCGGTGATCAGGACATCAGGCTTTATCTGGCGGATCAGGGGCAGGGCCAGCTCTCCGTCAGGGGCATCGCCGGCAAACTGGAAGCCATACTGCTCCCAATCGATATTATTGCGTATGCCTTCACGCACAACTATCTCATCTTCGACAAGAAAGACTTTGAACATATCGTCTCCCCTTCCGGCAGACGCAGCCATGAAATGGTAGCAAGTTATATTATATAATATCCGGTGCCGATTTGAAATAGGCTGACAGAAATAAGGCGCCAGGCGCATTGGCAGAAATGAGGCGTTATCAGCACCGGCAGCTCGGGACGGTCATTCCTCAATGGTTGGCTGTCTAACTGACATGCCTGGCGCCGTACTTTGCAGTCGCAAGAATCCCGAGCAGCATCAGGCCAATGTTCAGTACAAACGGCAATGTTCTGGAGATATCGCTCAACAGCCCGCCTATATATCCAAAGGGCACACTGACCAGCATGACAGTCGTCTGGAGCAGGGCAAGGACCCCGGAACGCTCTTCGGGGTCGGCATGGATGGCCACCAGTGATTCCCTCAGTGTGCTCATGACGGATGAGCCCAGCGCTTCGAAGAATATCGAAATTGTCAGCAGCACATATCCCATCACCCCTGTGCCCGTGATCGAAACAAGAAGCGCACAGCTGATCATATAACTGATGAAACCGCCATACATCGGCCATTTCAGCCTTGTCTGCCTTATTTTCGATATCACCGTGAAGAAAAGAAAGATCGAAAGCATGCTCTTCACCATTGGGAAAATGGGCAGCAATGTGTCCGGAACGCCTATGCGCCGTGATACGATGATCTGCCAGAAAGTCGCTCCGATCATCAATGCGATCTCTACAAGTATGCTGACCATTATCGCAAAAATCGTGCCTTGTGATTTTATGATTTTATTGAGCGCATTTTTATACCCGGACAGCATCTCTCCCCACGACTTGCCGCGCGCAGCTTCGCGCCTGGCTCTTCCTACGGCAGTTTCCGTTGAAAACTTATACAGGATCAGCAGTTTTGCCGTCATAACGACATAAGCATTCAGATACAGTATCCGTATTGCAGGAGCCAGTGTCAGTTTAGAAACAAGCAACGACGATATCGGGGCAAACAACGCGGAAAGGTTGCCGCAGATGAGGACCCAGGAATATATATGGGTTATCCGGTCCTTTGGGGCATCCTCAACAAGCAGACAGTCCCAGGACACTGTTGTTATCTTCATCATACCGTTGAACAGCGCGGCCACGACGAAGAACCAGAACCCCTGGCTGGATGCCCATATGATGCATGGGACGCTCCATGCCAGAAAATCAAAAATTGCGGTGCTCTTCCTCCGGCCCATTTTGTCTATGATCGCACCTGACAGGAATGCACAGATCATCTGGGAAAACATATAGACAGAGGTAACGATCCCGACCTGTATATCGCTCATTCCGAAAGTGAGCATATATACCGTCGCGTATGGAAGGCACAGGTTCATCGACAGCCCCCACATCGGCTCTGTAAGTATGCATGCCCTGGGATTCCCTTTTACTTCGGCAAGAGTACGGAATAACTCGTTTTTACGCAAAATACTTTTCAATGTGTTTTTCTTTGAAGTTTTCATTGTTTTTCTCCCCGGTATTTCTGAAGTCACTTTCTCTCCGGTATCTTGCAATTGCTTACATTGTCCCTGAAATTATATACCGGCATTTCTGTAAATGCATACGCTTTTGGCATCATATTCCCAGGCTGCCTTAGCAGCTGCATTCGCTCCAGTATCTCTAAAAACAGGTACACATAACCAAAAAAGATACACTTACGAAACAAACCGCCGGAAATCGGCGGTTTGCTTTACTGTATTAACTTAATATGATTCCATACATATAGGATTTTAGCTTATCGCGTCAGCTACACCTGCTTGTAACTTTCAGAGTTAGCTATACATACGGATTTGCGATGTTTTCAGCCGGTCCGTGCATGCCTGCAGCATCGTACATCCTTTGACGCCGGATCACCTTTGGTCAAGGGGAATATACTGCCGCCTTTCTGAAACCGATTTGTAAGCCGGCCTGATGATCTTGCCTGCATTCGCTATCTCCTCCATACGGTGGGCTGCCCACCCGGGTAAACGGGCTATTGCAAACAGGGGCGTAAACAACTGCAATGGCAATCCAAGCATGTTGTATACGAAACCGCTGTAAAAATCCACATTTGCGCTGACACCCTTGTAGATTTTCCGCTTCTCCCGTATGATCTCAGGAGCCAGCCTTTCAACAAGTGAATAAAGCCTGAACTCATCCATGCGGTCCTTTTCTCTTGAAAGGCTTTCCACGAATTTCTTGAGTACGGTCGCACGGGGATCGGACAGCGAGTAAACGGCATGGCCCATCCCGTATATCAGCCCTGAACGGTCGAATTCTTTCTTTTCCAGGATCCGCTCCAGGTAGTCCGCGACCTGACCTTCATCGGTCCAGTCGGATATCCTGGCCTTCATATCTTCAAACATCTGCACTACCTTGATATTCGCACCGCCGTGCCTGGGTCCCTTCAGCGAGCAAAGCGCCGCTGTGATGGCCGAATAAGTGTCTGTCCCGGAAGAAGTCACCACATGGGTGGTGAACGTGGAGTTGTTGCCGCCGCCATGCTCGGCATGCAATACCAGCGCCAGGTCGAGTATCTTGGCTTCCAGAGGCGTGTACTTACTGTCCGGCCTTAAAATATACAATATGTTCTCGGCAGTCGAAAGTTCAGACTGGGGCCGGTGTATGAAAAGGCTCTTCTGATCATGGTAATGGCAATAAGCCTGGTATCCGTAGACAGCCAGCAGCGGGAACAAAGCGATCAACTGCAGCGACTGCCGCAGCACGTTGGGTATCGAATTGTCATCGGCATTGTCATCATAGGAATACATCGTCAGAACGCTTCTGGCCAGCGTGTTCATCATATCATGGCTGGGAGCCTTCATAATGATGTCCCGCACGAAATTCGTCGGCAGTGTCCGGTAGTTTGACAGTATCCTGCCGAAACTCTCAAGCCGCTCCGCATCAGGCAACTCGCCGAATAACAGCAGGTAAGCCACTTCTTCAAAGCCGAAACGGTCTTCTTTGATAAAACCTTCCACGATCTCTTCAACGTCGATTCCCCTGTAATAAAGTTTCCCTTCACAGGGAACTTCTTTGCCGTCGACCGTCTTTGACGAAACGATCTCAGATATGACTGTCAATCCCGTCAGTACGCCTTTCCCGTTTATATCCCGCAAACCTCTTTTTACGTCATATTTATCGTAAAGTGAGGGATCGATCCTGCTGTTATTTTCAAATAAAGAGGAAAGTTCCATTATCTCGGGGGTGATCCTGGAGAAACGGTTAGCCATTATGAAGTCACTCCTTTCACTTTTTTATGACTGTTTTTTAATTATACAATAACATCGGCCCGATGGAAAGGATGAAAACCCTAAACTGCCGGAAATGCCGCAATCCCGGCGCCTGCTGTCAGCAATAATAATATAGGTATCGGGCTCTCCGGTTTATATAAACATATTTGTATAAACTGTATATAAACTCAATGAAACATCTGGTTGTGTAAACAGACGGCTTCCTGGCGGTATTTGACTATAATACGCCGTTATGGTTTATGATGTCTTTCCGGCAATAGCAGATAAAAATGTCTCAGTATTGTATTACTGACGCCGACCGGCAGGACACAGGACTCAAGGCCAAATGGCAATCAGGATGGCATACCCGGTACACAGATAATGGACCGCGTCTGTCGTTATCTTACCCGGAAAACGGTCCTCGGGCAATTGCCGGAAAGGACGTCGGAAATCCTGTATCGTGAACTGGCAATCATAACTGTTGTACCCTGCCGGATCGGTTCCTTTATGAATTCGAGTTTTGATCTGGCTCCGCCGGCGCCGGAACGGCTCGCTCCGTCGCAATGCTTCTGCAGTTCGTTTATTGCTTCTATCACTTCATCTGCATTTTTGCCTTCCACGCATCTGACCAGTGTGGACGGGTCCTTCGGGTCAGTATATATCCCCTCCACGGAAGTAAAAATGAGCAGGTACTTTGGATGGACCAATGTTGCTATCACTGCGGCCGTTTCATCGTTGTCGATGCATTCCACTATTTCCCTGCGGCCATTACTGCGAAGCTGCTCAAGTTCCCAGCGCCTGTTTTCCTCAAAACTGACGGTGTCATTGTAATTCACTATCGGTATGGCATCCTGTTTTACGCAACGCATCAGGAACCGGTATATATGATCCCGCTTTTCCGGATCATTGAAATGCACGTGTTCCACCAGCAGTTGCCTGACAGAGTATTTCGACGGGATGTACCGGCGATACTCTTCCATCAGTATCGTTTGTCCCTGGGCGGAATAATCGGTCATTATGTCTTCTTTCGGGCCGGTCAGTTCATGCCCTGTGCGCTTGATATAATCCAGGCGCCCTATCTCCACTGCGCCTGAACTTACCCATATCATTCCCGGGCGCAGTTCGCTGCCTATACGGCTGAAAACATTGTAATCGATATCATGTTCTTTCTCGCGGATCAACGCCATGGACCCTATCTTTCCAACCAATTCCACATCATATTTCATGATACATTAACCCCTGTCAGATTATTCATTTTAAATAATACAGAATAAATAGCCTGATAATGCAAATCAAGCAGTAAATGCGGTTTTAATATACCAGTTCTGCTCCGGTTTTTCCGGTTTTGATTTCTATGCCGGTCATATTCCGGTCTTATACCTGGCAGTACCAACTGTCTTACATTTTATTTCGATACGGGGAAAATTTCAAGCGTGAACTGCCAAACAGCCGACCGATCGGACTTTCACGGTGCATTCCTGTATACCTGCTCAGCGGTGAAAAATCCGTCCTGTATCACCGTTTCGTCTATATTGTCCTTTGTAACAAGGATCGGTTTGTATATCTTGCAGGGTATACTATAATCACCGTTGGATATTGTCTCGTATACGCTGATATCCTTGCCTTCCGCCAGTTTCACAGCCAATTCGGCAGCCCCCTCGGCAAGGACGTTTATAGGCTTGTAAACCGTACATCCCTGTGTGCCTTCCACTATCCTCCGGCAGGCGCCAAGTTCGGCATCCTGCCCCGTAACGAACACTTCACCTGCAAGCCTGTTTTCACTCAAAGCAGTTACAGCGCCTTCAGCCAGCTGGTCATTTGCAGCAATGATGGCATCTACCTTCTGCCCGCTGTTCAGGATCTTGCTTACGAAATCATAGGAACTTTCCGAGCGCCAGTCATCGACCCAGGTTTCACCCACGATGCTGATGGCGCCCTTTTCGATATATGGTTTGAGTACACTGTAATAACCTTCGTTGAACCAAAAGGAGTTATTGTCCCGCTCCGTTCCATTAAGAATGAGATAATTCCCTTCAGGTACCTTTTCAACGGCAGCTTTGCCCATCAGACGTCCTACTTCAGTGTTGTCGAACGATATGTAGAAGTCTATATCGACGTTTCTTATTATGCGGTCATATGCGATGACCTTGACATCGCGGTTATGGGCATATTTGACAAGATCCTTGAGGCTGTCCTTATCGTAAGCGACTATTACGAGCACATCCACTCCCTGGTTAATCATTTCGATCGCGATCTCTTTCTGGAGTTCACTGTCCTCATAAGCGTTTTTTACAATAACTTCAGCGCCAAGGTTCTGCGCCTTTGCCACAAATATATCCCTGTCCCTCTGCCACCTTTGGACTGTCATCGTTTCATAGATGAACCCTATTTTCGGCACATTATCTTCATTGTCGCCGGCACTGCTGCCAACGGCTTTTTTCGGCATACAGCCGGGCAGAGGCAGCAGAAGTCCTGTCAGGATAAGCACGGCCGGAATCAACACAGCCAGCCGCTTCCCAATATATCCTGGTCTGGACGCGGTCGCCTTTTTCATGGCAAATTCCTCCCGGATGCCGTAATATATACCATTATAGCTTTTGAACTGTATATGTGTCAAAATGCTTTAATTCTGTAATTGTTTGGCTGCAAAAATCCTTGGATCTTCACAACCAAAATACATTTCAGGCACATCCCTGCAGTTACAGTCGCCGCGGCTCAATCCAGGCCACGCTGGAACCCTCCCTGGACCTGCTTCTGATAGTCGGTCGGGGACAGGCCGACATGTTTCTTGAACAGTTTGCTGAAGTAATTCGGGTCGCTGTATCCGGACATATAGCATACTTCCTTGATGGAATACGTGTATTCCTTCAGCAGTTTCTTTGCGTTTTCTATCCGGACTGACGTCAGCCGTTCGATGAAGTTCTCACCGGTCTCGTTCTTATACAGCCTGCTCAGATACTGCGGACTGATGTGCAGTTCCTTCGAAACATCGTCCAGGTTCAGGTCCTCGCTGAACCTTTCGTTTATGATTTTGTTAGTCAACTCGACTATCTTCCCGATATTGCTTTTCTTCCTCGCGCTTATCTGGCAGGCTATGTTCCTGACCTCTTCGATACATACCTGCTCGAATTCCTCCCTGGAACAACAGCATAATATCCTCTTGATGTAGTGCCCCGGATCCGTTTTGTCCCTGATGCCGTTTTCCATGGCAATGCGCCGTACCGCCGCCATCATTTCGATGATCCTGTAGTGGATGCTGTCCTGTTCGAAAACACTGGGATACTTCCGGAAGATATCGGACAAAATCGTGAGGCACCTTTGCACATCGCCGTTTTCCAGGGATATCATCAGCTTCTGCTCCAGCAGATCGATCTCGTATCCGGCATCGCTTGTGTTGGGAGCTATATCATCTATATGCACTATCCTGCCGCCCTCATCGCAATTGAGCGCCTTCAGCGCCTCCTGGTAAGACAGCAGGATGTCCTGGTCATCGTGGATCCTTCCTATCCCGACCTTGAACTCGATATCATATTTCTTTCCCAGCAGGTCCATGATCTCCTCTATGCAGGAGATCGCCTGCACTCTTTGCTGATACAGGTCATCGACGCTTTGGGCGACATATACGACGACCCTGTCCAACATTACAGGACCTATTATGCATTTGCACCTGTACTTGAGATTGTTCTTGAAAAGAGTATAGATCTCTTCATTGTCGAAGCTGTTTTCCAGTTGGGCGTCGTAATCGCCTTTTTTGCCTTTTTGTCTGAACATCAGCACGAAAATGAAGCCTGTATCGTTATCAATATCGAAGAATTCCTTCTTATATCTGCTGATATCTGTTCTCTGCGACTGGGCAAAAAGCAGGGAATATATGAAGCTGTGTTCCACGGCTGAGAGCATCTTTTCGATCCTCTCCTTGGCTTCAAGCTCCCATCTGTATTTCCGCCTCTCATCATCCAACTGGTGAACGATCCTTTGCAGGACTTCAACCAGCCTCTCTTTTTTCACCGGTTTTATAAGGTACTCGCTCACTCCCAGTTCGACGGCCTGTTTGGCATACTCGAAAAATTCGTATACAGATATGATTATGATTTTCACGTCCTTGTGGACCTTTTTTATCTCCTTGATCGCTTCCAGGCCGTTTATACCGGGCATTCTAATATCCGTCAGTATTATATCCGGCTTGATCGTCAAAGTCTTTTCGATCGCTTCCCTCCCGGATCTTGCAGTCGCGATGATCCGGATATTGCTGAACTCTTTTTCTACTATGTGCCGGACGGATTCTATCATGATCTGTTCATCATCACACACCATGAGGCTGTACACCTGTAACCACCCCTTCTGTTCCGATTGGGTCCAACCCGTTATCCGCATCACATGGTATCTTCAAAACAACTTTCGTACCCTGGCAGGGAGCACTCTCGACATCAACGACATCTTCACAGTTGAAAAACAGCCTTAGCCTCTGTACCACGTTGTATATTCCTATCCCGGTCATATGGCCGGATTCGTCGCATCCAAACGGTTGGCACTTCAGGATCTTCTGCCTTGTATCCTCATCCATCCCGGCTCCGTTGTCCTCGACGATTATCCTGGCGATATCGCCGCATCTTTCCAGCGATATCCTTATCACGCCGCCGTTCTCCATGTTGCCTATACCGTGGATCGTTGCATTCTCGACAAGAGGCTGGATAATCAGGGGCGGCACCTTGATGCCGAGAAGGTTCCGGTCGATGTTGTACTCAAATCTGATCGAATCACCGAAACGCACCATAAACAGATCCTCATACGCTTTTATGGTATCGATCTCGTCTTTTATCCTCACAGTCCTGTCCAGGCTCTTGACATTGTATCTCAATATCTTTGCCATACTGTCGAGAAAGGCCGATGTCCTGTCCGCCCCCTCCAGCGTTGCAAGCTGGACTCCCGCATTGAGGGTGTTGAAAAGGAAATGCGGGTTTATCTGCATCTGCAGTGCCTTCATTTCAGCGTCCGCGAGCAGTGACTGCATCCTCAGGTTCTCTATCTGCTGTTCCAGCAGTTTTGCCTCGGTATCTGCCTTGTTGTGCAGTTCCCTGATGTAATTCCTTATGCTGTGCTTCATCGCGTTGAATGCATTGGCCATGATGCTGAGCTCATCCTGGGAAACCACCTCGATATCTTCAGCATCGAAATTGCCCCGGGAGATCTCTTCGGCCGAATGCGCGAGTTTGATGATCGGCTTCGTCATATTATAGGTCATATACGCGATGACAAGCACATTCAGCAGGATCACGGATATCGTAAGGACCAGGTTTGCCGTGTGGAGCTTGCTGAGATTCTCCGACATGCCAAGGTATTGGGTGGTATTTTTATCCAGGATGTTCAAGTTGAGCCGGCCGGCATACATCTGTATGTAACTGTTTATCCTGTTCGCTTCGGCGTACCTGGCAATATACTCATCCGCGTTGTCTATCATTTTGGCGCCGACGGCCGCGTCCGCTTCATTGAAGTAGGATTGGGCCATGTACTTGATATCCTTGTAGATCAGGTCATTCTGGTCGTATATCCCGTGCAGTTCGGAAAACATGTTCTCCACTTTTTCGGAAAAGATCTCCTTGTACCTGTAATAATAGAGCAGGCTGTCCGAATCTGATGTCACGAGGTAATTCACGAGATGGGCATCCACGGTATGCAAGTCATTCAGAAAATTTTCGATCTCAACATTCGCTTCGAACATCTCATCCATTTTCCCGATGATGTTCCTCGACAGTCCCAGCACGAAAATGCTTGCAGCGCTGGTCAGAGCCATTGTAAGCACGAAAACTGCGATTATCCTTGTTTGGATACTATTGAACATCCTGTTCCATAATTTCCCCATGGTCATTAACCCCAACTCTCACGCCATTTTGAAAATACGGCCGTGTATCCGCCATGCAGGGGCATTTCCCCGAATATGCCGCCGTGTTTCCGTCAAATGCGGCGGCGTTTCCCTTCGGGTACGCCACTGCATCCCCGCCATAACAGCCGCGCCTCCAATCGTCCTCAGCATTGCGCCCGGCCGTATGCTTCACCGTTTTTTGTCACCCTGATCGATGTTTATTTGCGTGTATATGTCCGTATCGATATATATATAATCAGAATGAAATGAATACCCCATGCTGCCGCATAGTGTCTCCACGGCTTTATAGCCCGCATCGTAACCGTTTCTGTCCAGGACTCCGAATATGATCCCCTTCCGGATATAATGCCTGATCTCTTCAGTCAGACCAGTGCCGACTATGACGACGTCCCCCACCAGGTTCCGCTCAACGATGACACGTGCAGCTGCTTCCGTATCCTTGGCATTCGTGCAGAAGATAACGTCCACATCCGGATGCTGGTTCAGTATATCCCTTGTAAGGTCTTCCGCCCCCAGAAGATCACTGCTTCTGTAAAGCGTGCAAAGGAGGTTGATCCTTTTTTCCTTTTCTATTACGCTTTTTATACCGCTCATCATGATATCGCTCTGGGATATGCCATTCCGGCTCTCGTCCGACAGTATCACGGCAAGATCGATGGGAAATCCCTTGTCGGATGCCTGGGATATCAGTTTTGCGGCTTTTTCTCCATAGTCGTAGAAATTGGTCCCGACATACGAGATCCTGTTGCCGTCTACGGTTTCCGCCGCGCCCACCACGATGTGGACCCCTGATTCAGCCGCGCTGTTGACAGCTTCGGAGTATTCTTCCGAATTCCTGCCGTTGACGATTATCCCGTCGACCCTGGATTTGGCTGCAATATTCACATATTCGATGATCTTGTCTGTGCTGTCCGGGTCGGATATGGGATTGTACTCGATTGCAGCATTATGTACCTTCCCGGCTTCAAAAACGCCTTCCTTGAAGCTCTGCCAGTACTCTTCATCGTCTCCGGTATGAATTATCAATGAGAAGTGGTATTCCGGGTTCCCGCTGAATACATCCACGGTGTTGCCGTTGTAAGCCTCATTTGCCTTGTTGAGATAGTACATCGCCAATGCTGCAGATGCGACCGCAGTGGCAAACAGAAGGGCAGTCGATATCTTGTACAGCCATTTCATTTGAATGCCCCCTCAAGCATGGTACATCATGCTGAAGTTCATTACTATTATAACATACTCGTTACGATGATGCCTGTCTTGCAGTCCGGATCCGTATATCAGCAACTGCATCCCTGTCACCGGGACTATACCGTTAAAAGACAAAGGGGCGTCCGGATCGATTCGGATCAAATCGAATCGGATCATAATAATCAAACCGATTCGGTCCAAAGCGGATCTGATCCTGAAACAGCCCCGTATCACATTTCCTGTCGAGTTCAGCCGAGCCTGGATTTTGACTTCGAATACATGTCGAATGCGACTGCAAAAAGTACCACGAGACCTTTTGCCACTGACTGGAGGAACACATCCAGTCCCATGATCGACATGCCGTTGTTCATTACGCCCATTATGAAAGCTCCAACAACAGCTCCCCATATCGTTCCGACACCGCCGTATGCTGAAGCTCCGCCGATGAAGCACGCGCCGATAGCATCCAGTTCAAAGCCCTGACCTACATTCGGCGATGCAGCCATCAGCCTGCCTGCGGTAACTATCCCTGCAACTCCGGCTAAAAGCCCCATGTTCGCATACACAAGGAACATCATCTTTTTTGTGTTGACTCCGGAAAGTTCCGCCGCCTTGATATTTCCGCCCATAGCATAGATATGCCGTCCCAGTACGGTCTTGTTCGCTATGAACGTATAGATGGCATACAATGCTACAAGCAGGATGAGCATTATCGGCAGGCCGTCGTCCATTGCCAGCCAGTAGGAAAACAGGTTGATAGCGATAAAGAACGCAATGATCTTGGCAATGGTCTGGCCCAGCGGCTGCACTTCATATCCGCGTCTTTTCTTGCTTTGCCTGCTAAAGATAACAGCCAGCACATATATGACAGATAATACAAGCCCGGTGAATAGCATCGTCGCATTAAGATATTCAGGCTTGTTTTGAAGCTGCAGCAGATCACCGATATGCAGGAAATCAGGGATAGTATCCGGAACAATATCAGGGACCGAGCCCGTCCCGATGGTGGTATACAGGCCCGAAAGCGGCAAAGTCTGTCCATCGAGTATGATATTGTCGATCCCGCGGAAAACAAGCATGCCTGATAGTGTCGCAATAAAAGGAGGCACCTTGACATATGCTATCCAGAACCCCTGCCAGATACCTGCCAGAAGGCCTGTCAGCAGGCTGATCAGTATCGCCAGCCACGAAGGGAGGCCAAGGGTCGTTAACGTCAACCCCGACATGGCGCTTACGAGTGCGACCAGCGAACCGACCGAAAGATCGACATTACCGCCCGTCAGTATACAGAACATCATACCTATGGCAAGAATGAGCACATAAGCGTTCTGGCGGACCAACATCGAAACGTTTCTCGGCCAGATGAGCCTGCCGCCTGTCATGAACACGAAGAATACAATAATGGCAACCAGTGCGATTATCATGCCGTATTGCCGCAAAGTGCGATCCATGGAATCTTTGAATTTGTTCATAAGTTTCCCCCCTATCGTCCGGCCGTTGTGTTAATCTATTTTAAATATCAATAGATTCAAATGTTTTATTTGTAAGGG
>DAOSCC010000045.1:0-12530 GCA_035361135.1 Clostridiales bacterium
ATATTGACGACTCTCATGACCAGAATTACCAGCAATGAAGCCACTGCAAGGGGGATCACCGGCGCAAAAGCCATCAGGACGATGCTTTTCAGCCAGTACAGCAGCCCCTGTGAGGTCCCGATGCCGAATATGATAACCGGCGGCAGCAGTAAAGGTACCGATGTAAGATACTCATTGACCAGGACCACGGCGAACTTGGCGCCGATTATCTGGTACGGCTTCAGCGGAAGCGGTACGAGACTCATGACATCATTTGAGAAGTAGAACGAGCCCATTATGTAGAGTATGCCGAAAATAAGGATGACCAACTGGGCAAATACGAAAGCCGATGTCAGCACTATCTCCGGCTGGCCCATAATCTGCCCGCCTGCGAATACCGACATCATGAAGAACGTATACATGGCCAGCAGCGGCACCAGCCCAACTACTATGGCCAATCCTATCAGCACAGGTTCCCAGCGTTTTTTCTTTTCCCTTGTGAACCTGTACTTCAGGGCAGAAATGCCGTAATTGACATTCAGCTGCATCCTGATCAGTGACAAAAACGGTTTTACCGGTTTGCGCGTCATCAATCTTTCCTTCATTGCTCTGTCAACTCCAGGAATATTTTTTCAAGCGAATCCTTCTGATCACCATGCCTGAGTTCGTCAACAGTTCCTATAGCGATCAGTTTTCCCCTGTTGATGATAGCCACCCTGTCGCACAGTTTCTCCGCCACTTCCAGGACATGCGTCGAGAAAAATACGGTATTGCCTTTGTCACAGTGCTCACGCATCTGGTTCTTGAGCAGGTGTGCCGACTTTGGATCAAGGCCGACCATCGGCTCGTCAAGTATCCACAGCTTCGGGTCATGGAGCAGCGCACCGGCCAGCGCCGTTTTCTGCCTCATTCCGTGGGAATAGCTCTTGATCAGGTCCGCAGCCGCATCCCTGAGATTGAACATCTCCAGGAAGTACTCGATCCTCTCTTTTCTCTCCGATGCAGGCACCTGGTATACATCTGCCATGAAATTCAGATATTCAAGACCTGTCAGGCGCTCGTAAAGTACAGGTTCGTCAGGTACATACCCTATTTTCCTTTTAGCCTCCAGGGGCTCTTTTGAAATGTCCGTGCCATCGATGGTGATGGTTCCGGTGTCAGGGTTCAAAAGGCCGACTATCATTTTGATCGTCGTGGTTTTCCCCGCGCCGTTGGGCCCGAGAAAGCCGAATATCTCACCCCTGTTGACTTTCAGATCCAGCCCGTCCACAGCTTTGACCTGACCCTTGTTGTAACTCTTTGACAAATTGCGGATCTCAATCATGTACCATACCTCCTGCAAAAGATGCACTGCCAAGTACCAAGCACTGCGGCGGTCCCCGCATTATATTTTTCCGCTTCGGCACGCGCCTGATCTGCTTATGCCGTTTACTTTCGGCATCAAGCGCCTGCAAAGCGCTCGTTTGTCAGTCGCAGGCATTACCTGCCTCTCAGTCTTTAACATATCCCTAAGTTATATTACCATATTGTTTCCAACCATGTCATTATACGGATTGAACAAGAATTTTGTATGCCACGGCTTGTATGACATAATACCTGAAAGTAAACCTGGGTAATTCAGGAAATATCACGCAAAAAAATACCGGTTCCCTCCGCTGCGATACATGGAGTTTTGCACCGGCACTTTCCAGGCACTGAATATGAAGTTTCAGATCTGATAGTATGGAGTATCACTCGAGCACGATATATGACGATCCGTAGACCCTGATCATCTTATCGCTGTATAGTGTTTCGGTTACTATTTCATATTTACTCGTTATAACGTCAGTCGCCATCCCTATATATGATGTAAGAACATCCCCAATGCCAATACTGTGCTGTATATTCTTGCCAAGTATCTTTATTATCCCGGGTATTTTATCGATATTTTTCAGAGTGCCCTTCTGCTTTATCAGTTCCCGTATGAAATAAAGCTGGTTCTTTTTCCTCTCGAAATCACCTATTTCAAACCACGTACCGTCTTCCTTGTATCCCTGCCTGAAGCGTACAAAGCCCTCGGCATCGTGGCCGTCCAGGTGCTGGTAGCCTGGCTGCAGATCTATGACCAGGTCCTGGACCGGGTCCTTGTAGTCCATCCTGTATGGCACTTTTATATCGATGCCTCCAAGATGGTCGATCAGTTCCCTGAACCCCTTGATGTTGATCTTCACATAATCATGGATCTCTACGTTAAACTTCTCCCCGATCACATCGGCAAGAAAGCTGATTGGTCCTGAATCAAACTTGCCGCTGTAATTAATGATGCCGCCCACATGATGTGTATTGTTTATCTTCAGGTATCCGGGCACCTTGAGCTTGTTGGCTTTTTCAAGTTCATCCAGTATTTTATCGTTGTATTCTATATATGTATCCCTGGGGATCATTATGATCTTTACTTTTTTATTCTTGCTGTCGACACTGACTATGCCCATCGTGTCATACAGGTTACTCACTTTGTCCTGGCCAATGAAGAGGATGTTCCTGGCGCCGTCTTCCACGAGTTTTTCAGAATAGGGCTTGCCTACGGTCAGCCTTTCAGGCTCATCCGAAGTGGCGGGCTGCTGGTCTGTACCGGCCTTCTGATTTTCCCGGCTCTCACCGATATCTTCGCTGATGTCCCCGTCCTGGACATCCTGCTGCTCCTCATCAATTTGCTCCTGCCCATTCTGGCCTGTGAGCACTCCGGTTTCACAGGCGACCATGAGCAGCACGATGCCGATCACTGCGAATATCCCGATCCATATGAAAATGGTCCTGTAACTCTTCATCAGCGGTTCTCCCCGTCAAATCATTCTTTGCTCGCTGGAGCCAGTCGCGGAAACGATCTCATTCGCATATAATCCAAATATTACGTATACCTTTTATATTATAATGCGGTTTCCTTCATGATTCAAATAAATAGTTGTTAAAATATTGTTAAAGCGACAGGCCTTGTAAGTATTTATCTTACAGGATAACGGGCCTTATACAGAGAGTGGAAGGCTTTTATTTAGTCTTATACAGAATACGCCGGGTTTCATCCGGACATGCAAAAACCAGGAGAAGCCGTCAAGTTCCGGCCGCTCCTGGTTTTTACTGAAGACGTATCGATTCTGCTGCTTGATCCGCTGCTCCGTGTATTGCCTTATTTATTTCCCCTGTTGCTTCCCTGTGCGTTGCTTCATATGTGCCATAAATCCTGTTGTTTATATACCTGTCTATTCTCCTGAAAATGCTCCGAAAATTGCTGCGTAAGCTGCTCCGCTGAATGCCCTGAACATTACCTTGCCTGTTGCATGGTATATAGCTTCGCATGTTGCTTCACTATATATTTGCACACATTTTTGTACTTCTAATCATTTTTTTAATAAATCTTAGTGCCTTCCGGCTGCCGGCATACTAAAAGGGGCAGTCCAAAAGGTTTTCGACCTGATGGACGCCCCTTCTTCAGTTACTGTTCCATCCGAATTATGTGGACCAGCATTTCAACTGTATCGTTTGTGTAACAGCCAAATCGATCAACTTAGCTGCCTCACGATCGGATCACTGTCCCATCGCAATCATCAGTCCTCGGGATAATTCTCCCTCGGCGCATAGTGCGTGTGGAGCAATTCGTGAGCCTTGTGGCTTCCCGGATGTCCAAGGAATTCCTCATACAGCTTCTTTACGAACGGGTTGTCCTGGGACTTCCTGAGCGGCATGTTCTCGTCTTCTTCGTACAGGGCCTTTGCCCTTTCTGTCCTGAGGTCGGTCCAGCTTCTGACCGAAGAAGGCTGTATGGGCTGGCCGCCGCCGTTGACGCAGCCGCCGGGGCACGCCATTATCTCCACGAAGTGGTACTCCGCCTCGCCGTTCTTTATCCTGTCGAGCAGTTTCTTCGCATTTCCGGTGCCGCTTGCGACCGCAGCCTTTATCTTCATGCCGCCGGCTTCGATGGTGGCTTCCTTGATGCCTTCGACGCCCCTTACGGCTTCGAACTCCACTTTCTCGAGAGGCTTGCCGTTAAGCAGCTCTACGGCATATCTCAGTGCCGCTTCCATAACGCCGCCTGTCGCGCCGAATATTACGCCGGCGCCTGTTGCTTCTCCCATCGGGTCGTCGAAGTGCCTTTCCGGCAGTTCGGTGAAGTCTATGCCAGCTTCCTTTATCATCCTCGCCAGTTCTCTCGTGGTGATGACCACGTCGACGTCCGGGTACCCGGTGGCAGTCATTTCGGGCCTCTTGGACTCGAACTTCTTGGCTGTGCAGGGCATGACCGACACTACGAATATCTTCGACGGATCTATGCCCGTCTTCTCTGCATAATACGACTTCAGCACTGCGCCGAACATCTGGTGCGGCGACTTGCAGGTCGAAAGGTTGTCCAGGAATTCCGGGTAATTGTGTTCACAGAATTTGATCCAGCCAGGGCTGCATGATGTGATCAGCGGCAGCTTCCCACCGTTCTTTATCCTGTTGACCAGTTCCGTGACCTCTTCCATTATGGTGAGATCCGCAGCCGTGTCTGTATCGAATACTTTCCTGAAGCCAAGACGCCTCAAAGCAGCTATCATGTTGCTTGTGCACCTTGTGCCTATCGGCATTCCGAATTCTTCTCCCAGGGCGGCTCTTACCGCCGGAGCCGTCTGTACAACGACATGGATGTCCTTGTTGTGCAGCGCTTCCCATACCAGGTCGGTATCGTCACGCTCTCTCAGGGCGCCCACCGGGCAGACATTGATGCACTGTCCGCAATTGATGCAGGGCACCTCTGCAAGAGATTTCTCGAATGCCGAACCGACTATCGTCCTGAAACCTCTTTCATTGGTATCGATGACCCCTACCTGCTGTACGTTCTTGCACATATTCACGCAGCGCCTGCAGAGGACGCATTTGTTGGGATCCCTTACTATTGAGGGTGAAAGGTCGTCTATCGGATGATGTATCATCTCGCCCTCGAACCTGATGTCCTTTATGTTGAGGTCTTCGGCAAGCTTCTGCAGTTCACAGTTCCTGCTCCTGACACAGGTAAGACACTTTTTCTCATGATTCGAAAGGATGAGTTCCAGCGTTACCTTTCTTGCTTCCCTGACCCTCGGGGTCTGAGTATATATCTCAAGCCCTTCCGATACGGGATACACGCATGCCGCCTGAAGGCTCCTGGCCCCCTTGATCTCGACCACACACATCCTGCAGGCGCCGATCTCATTTATGTCCTTCAGGAAGCAAAGTGTCGGTATTTCTATGTTGGCATATTTTGCAGCCTCCAAAACGGTGTAATTCTTGGGGACCTGGATTTTTCGGGTATCTATCGTAATATTGACCATTTCCATCTCTTCAGCACTCTCCTTTCTACATCATGCGTTCTTGAATATTGCCTTGAACGGACATTTTTCCATACAAGCACCACACTTGATACATTTCTCCTGGTCTATCACGTATGGCTGCTTCTTCTCGCCGCTGATAGCGCCGACTGGGCAGTTCCTCGCGCAGATGCCGCAGCTTCTGCACCGGTCTGCATGTATCACGTAGCTCAGCATGGACTTGCAGACGCCCGCAGGACATTTCTTGTCCCTGACGTGTGCGACGTACTCGTCCCTGAAATACCTCAGCGTGCTGAGCACGGGCTGCGGAGCCGACTGTCCAAGCCCGCACAGCGCGGAGGATATGATGTTCTTAGCCAGCATCTCCAGCTTGTCGATGTCCTCCATTTCGCCCTTGCCGCTTGTGATCTTCTCAAGGATCTCAAGCATCCTCTTCGTACCGATACGGCACGGCGGGCATTTTCCGCAGGATTCGTCAACTGTGAACTCGAGGAAGAACTTTGCGATATCCACCATACAGGTGTCCTCGTCCATGATGATGAGTCCGCCTGAACCCATCATTGAACCGAGTTCCCTCAGTGTCTCGTAATCTATGGGAGTATCGATATGGCTTGCCGGTATGCATCCGCCTGAAGGCCCGCCGGTCTGGGCAGCCTTGAATTTCTTTCCGTTGGGTATACCGCCGCCGATATCGTATATGACTTCTCTCAGTGTGGTACCGATCGGTATTTCAACAAGACCCGTGTTGTTGATTTTTCCGCCGACTGCGAACACCTTCGTGCCCTTACTCTTCTCGGAGCCTATCTTTGAGAACCAGTCTGCGCCCTTGTTCAGGATCACGGGAATGTTTGCATAGGTCTCAACATTGTTGATGAGCGTGGGTTTGCCCCAGAGACCGCTGACAGCCGGGAACGGCGGCTTCGGCTTCGGTTCGCCCCTGTGGCCTTCAATGGATGTGATCAGCGCCGTTTCCTCGCCGCACACGAACGCGCCTGCTCCGAGCCTCAGTTCCAGGTCAAAACTGAAATCGGTCCCGAAGATGTTCCTGCCGAGCAGTCCGTACTCCTGGGCCTGTTTTATGGCTATCTGGAGCCTTTTAACGGCGATAGGATATTCGGCCCTGACATAGATGAATCCCTGGTCTGCGCCAATGGCATAACCCGCTATGGTCATTGCCTCGATCACGCTGTGAGGATCGCCCTCGAGTATGCTTCTGTCCATGAACGCGCCGGGGTCGCCTTCATCAGCATTACAGACCACGTATTTCTTGTCGCTCTTTGACTTTTTAGTCAGTTCCCACTTCAGGCCGGTCGGGAACCCTGCGCCGCCTCTTCCCCTGAGGCCTGATTTCTTGACTTCTTCAATGACCTGATCAGGGGTCATTTCCGTCAATGCCTTTGCCAGCGCTTTATATCCGTCATATGCTATATATTCGTCGATATTCTCAGGGTTGATGATACCGCAGTTCCTGAGCGCTATCCTGACCTGGCGCTTGAAAAAGTCCACATTTTCAAGCGACTTCGTCGTGTCGTCAGCTTCCTTGTCGCCGGCCATGAGCCTCTTTACCGGTCTGCCCTTTATAAGATGCTCATTGACGATCTCTTCGACATCCTCGACCTTTACCATCGTGTACATGACGCCTTCAGGATACACGACCATGATCGGACCCTGGGCGCAAAGCCCGAAGCAGCCGGTGGTGACGACCTTGACTTCCTTGTCCAGGTTGTTTTTATTTATCTGAGCTTCAAGCTCCTGTTTGACCTTCTGTGAATTTGACGAGGTACAGCCGGTACCTCCGCAAATCAGCACATGGGCTCTGTAAAAATCCATTTTGCTCCCTCCCGCAATTCTTCAACAAGTGTTTTATTTCCCTGCCTGCTCGGCAGCTCCGATAGTGAGATCCTGGCAAACCCTTCCGTTTACTATGTGCTCGGCGACGACTCTTGACGCTTTTTCAGGGGTCATCTTCACATATGTGACCTTTGTGCCGTCTGCGTTGATTACCTCCACGATGGGTTCGAGCTTGCAAACTCCGATGCAGCCTGTCATGGTCACCGAAACATCCGAAAGCTTTCTTTTGGCGATCTCTTCGACGAATCTGTTCATTACAGGCCTTGCTCCGGCTGCGATCCCGCAGGTCGCCATGCCTACCACTACACGTATGCCTTCCTTGTTCTTTCTCATCTTTATCTCATCAAGAGTTTTCTTTCTTATCTCTTCGAGTTCAGCCAATGATTTCATTCAATACACCTCCGAAAATATCTTTCACGCCTTCATCTATATATTCCTTCAGCCATTTGACCACCGCAGGCTCGGACAGAGGCACTTCCCCAAGTATGCGCCCTGCATCCGCTGAACTGTATGAGAATCGCTTTTCTCCATGTACCAGTTCCAGCCGGATATCGATTTCCGGGAAGGATGCAGACATGTCCGCGATAACGCCGGCCAGATCGCCGAGCACCGGCCGGTCGATGTGATCCTTCCCGAATGCTGCGGTGACCCTTGTTCCGCAGCCCTTCTGCGATTTTATGCCGAAACTTCCTCCGGACATTATACAGGAACTTTTCAGCAACGGTATCCCTAGTCCTACCCTTCTCGTCGTCCTCGTTGTCGTGAACGGATCGGTCACCCGTTGAAGCATTTTCTCGTCCATCCCGCATCCGTTATCGTCTATCACTGCAGTGATCATCCCGGTTTCGTCATCCGCCGTTATCGATACCCCGATCCTGCCTGCGCCGGCTGCCACTGAATTCTGCATTATATCAAGGATGTGCAGCGCAATCTCTTTCAAATCCGGGATACCTCCTGTATAAAGCATTTAAAGGTCTTTGTATTTTTCCAGGACGCCTTCAACGTCATCAGGTGTCAGTCTTCCGTAAACGTCGTCATTTATCATTATTACAGGTGCAAGACCGCATGCTCCGACACAGCGGCAGGCTTCCAGCGAGAACTTTCCGTCTTCCGTGCAGTCTCCCACATGTATCCCAAGCTTCTCCTGCAATTTTTCCAGTATCAGATTTGACCCCTTGACATAGCATGCAGTGCCGAGGCATACATTGATACGGAACCTTCCCTTTGGCTTGAGATAAAACTGGGCATAGAACGTTACGACTCCATAAATCTCTGACAGCGGAACACCCAGGCCTTCAGATATCTTCTTCTGAACGCTCATGGGCAGATATCCGTACAGTTCCTGAACTTCATGAAGTACAGGTATCAGCGCCCCTTTGGTATCCTTATACTTGTCGATAATTTCCTGCAGCTTGCGCTCCTTCTCGTCGACGCATCCACAGCAGCAGTTGTTACTGCTCATTTCGCATGCCCTCCAGTCCTTTTGTTATTTGTTTGAGTTTTAGTGCTGATTCAGTGTATGTCCAATTTCTACATTTTGCTCGGATTTCGTTCTGATATATTTCATATATATTTCACAGTAATTCACACTTTAGGTATAAATCACAAGCAAAAAATCATGATTG
Source organism: Clostridiales bacterium (assembly GCA_035361135.1). Taxonomy (GTDB): domain Bacteria; phylum Bacillota; class Clostridia; order Acetivibrionales; family DTU013; genus DTU013. The sequence goes on from DAOSCC010000045.1 coordinate 8,777, forward strand.
TCAACGTCACGAACCAAGTTGTTAAGCTTTTAACATACCCTGTCATTATAGCAAATATGCGGCCGCAATTCAACTGCTAATTCAATAATTTTTACGGACGTTTTGTATACATTATACAGTTTTTACGTCCGCAGTGCCATATGAGCAGGTTTGCTTTATTTTTCACTTTGCATCAAATAATTGGTAAGGCTGATTGGGAACGCTGATTGGTAAGGCTCGGAGACTGATTGGTAAATCGGGATTGACCCAGAATATGCAGTCATACGTTAAATATGTTTCCTGTACCGTTTTTTCGTTTATGGGCGCTGGGGCAACTTTTTTGTTATTTTTTGTACCGTTTTTTCGTTTATGGGCACTTAAAGCATTCATTACCACTTCACATGTCTACATAAAGTATATGGTATTATGTAAATCATAATACGGTAAAGAAGTGTCTTAAACTTGAAAAATATGCCCATAAACGAAAAAATGGTACAGAAAACGGGGTAAACTTTAACATGTGCAAAAGCCGCCGGTTCGCCTTCATCTGCAGGCAAGCCTGCGTATTATCGCTTCAGGGCTGAGTTCGTCGAGTTCCAGCATGTTTTCCCTTTCAAGGATATCGCCAAGATAATGCGCATCTGAAGATCTGACAAACTGATACCTGTCAAGTTCCGGGTGCATCGATCTGAACATGGATTCGTCGCAATCCCTGGAGATCTCAAGATACCTGATGCCAAATTCCTCAGGCACAAAGCCAATATTCGAAATGATACTGTATGAAGACCTGTCGACGTGTGCAGGGATGGCAGCGCCGTCCAGTTTCCTGGCCAGGCCGATCACGTCATCGACAGTCAACCGGGAAGCCGTAAGCAGCATCATCTGCTCTTCGCCGACTATGTTGTCGTTTTCGTCCATTATGAGCTGCCTGCCGAATATGTCCGGCCGGTTATCCAGCCGGGGCATCGCCTGCCGGACCGCATCATGGAAACGTGACATTCTTTCCATGTCAGGCATGAGACATACGATATGGATCTCTTCGGAGGTCTCCACCTCCATTCCGGGGATAAATACGAGACCGCATTTTTGCGCGCATATGCCGATCGTCTGAAGATTCGCTGCCGAATTGTGGTCTGTGACAGCAATGGCATCAAGACCTTTCAGGACTGCCATATTGACGATGTTGTTAGGCGTCATATCCTTGTCGGCACATGGCGAAAGCGCCGAATGGATATGCAGATCCACAGCATAATTCATCTGTTATCTCCCGGAAGAGGCCTGATACTGCGGCAGAGACACGGTAACACATCATAAGTGCAAGATTACTTCGCTCAGGCGATGGAAACCAAATATCACGATAAAGGCATGCATCGTGTAGGGTCCTGGTTCAGGCAAATCACGACTTTCCTTCAGATCTGGTTCCGGATTTGCTCCGGGTCAGGCTCCGGAACTGCTTTGGTGAAAGTTCCGGCATTTCCCATAATACAGCCTCGTATCGGGGAATGTTCGCCTCAGATACCACAGTCGTGTGCGACGCAGCATACTTCATACGCGGTAAGTCCGGTGCTCAGTATCGGGATGCACTCCTCAGCCGCTTTTCTGACTGTCGCTTCCTCCGCTTCTATACCTTCAGGTATTATTATACATGCTAATTCTGTCAACACAGCTACTGCAACGATATTCATGTGGGTGTGCACCGTGATCCATGCCGAGCCTTTGTCTGCGTGCGACATTACCCAGCTCAGAAGGTCGCAGCAGTATACACCCTTTATTTCCCTGTCGGTTCCGTTATCTCCGGTGATTATTTTTGCGTCCAGCCTTGCAGCCAGTTCTGCCACTCTCATGTCGTCCCTCCAAAGCATCCGGGGTTCTGTCCGGTCCATCGTGAGCGTCAGCCCATTGTGGGCGGCGCCTTTTCCTCAAGTTCTTTCATTTGGGCCGCCAGATCCCTTACTTTTTCACGGAGCTTGAATATGCAGTCCGTTTCATACGCAATGCCCCTGACGATGTCCTCCGCAAGGGCCCTGCAGCTTGGTGCGCCGCATGCCCCGCAGTCGAGGCCAGGCAGTCCGTCATTTATCTTTTCAAGGGCTTCAAGCTTTTTTATTGCCTTATCTATATCGGTATCGAGCTTCAATACCGGTTTGTATGCGATCTCACCGGTCCAGACTATGCTTTCGTCGTACGGCTCCAGGGGCTGCCTGATGCCCTTCTGGGCTTCCTTTGCGGCCTCGACATACTTCTTAAGCCTTGTTTTGGCCACATAAACGTTCTCTACTGTAAGCGGCCCTCCCAGGCATCCTCCAGTGCAGGCAAGCGCTTCAATGAAGTCGATGCCTTCGATTTTGTCGTTTTCGACCGCTTCCAGGATCGAAATGACATTGTGTATACCATCGACGGCCAGGAAGTTGTCAGTGTCTACTGCCAACCCTTCGCCTCCCGAGTTTGCCCACCGTATGCCTTCAAAGCCGGCTTTTGCCAACTGTACGGTGTCATCTGCCTTATCAAGATTGGCCAGGAGCTTCAGGTATATGCTTTTTATAGAGATCGCTCCGTCGACGGATGATTTCTTGTTCTCATACGGAGCTTTCACACTGGTGGCCTTTGCCGCGCATGGCGTTATGAAGAAGACCCCGATATCTGAAGGGTCGATCCCTTTCTTTTCGGCAGTCTTCTTTTTGACCATCTTCGCCGCCACTTCCATGGGAGATTCCAGCTTGATAAGGTTGTCTATAAGGTTTGGGAATCTTACCTGTATGAGCCGCACGACTGCAGGACATGCTGATGAAATAAGGGGCTTCCTGGTCCCTTCTTCCGAAAGCAGCTTTCTCGTTGCATCAGACACATATTCTGCCGCCATCGCAACTTCGTACACATCGTCGAATCCGATCCTGTAGAATGCGTTCAGTATCCTGTTCCTGCTGTATACCGGCTTGAACTGTCCGTATATGCTTGGAGCAGGTATTGCTATCTTGTATTTGTAATTGCTGATTATCGACAAATCGTCCGTTATCGCTTTTTTCGCATGGTAAGGACAGATCCTGATGCACTCGCCGCAGTCTATGCATCGTTCATTTATGATGCGGGCCTTGCCATGCCTTACTCTGATCGCTTCCGTGGGGCATCTTTTTATGCAGTTTGTGCAGCCTTTGCATTTTTCTTCGTCCAGTGTTACGGAATGAAAGTATTCTCCCATAATCCCACCTCTTCAGTACAGCAATCCCTTCAGGCAACTGACCGCAAGTTGATCTGAACAGACCGCTGCCGTTGCTGTAGCTTTACTGCTGGTGGAAATACACCACTATCGTGACAACGGTTCCCTTGTCTTTCGCTGTCTGTATGTCGAGCTCGTCGGCATACCGCTTCATGTTGGGCAGTCCCATGCCTGCTCCGAATCCCATTTCCCTTATCTCATCCGATGCTGTCGTATAGCCCTCCTGCATGGCCAGTTCAAGATCTTCGATACCTGGGCCGCTGTCAATGATGCGGATGATTATTTTGTCGCTGTCGATGGCGACATCGGCACTGCCTCCGCCTCCATGGATGACTGCATTTATCTCTGCTTCGTACATCGATATTGCAGCCTTTTTGACCTTGACGGGATCGATGCCCAGTTGTACCAGGATCTTCTTTACGTTGCTGGAAGCTTCTCCCGCATGCGCAAGATCGTCCCCCGGTATTTCGTAATGCAGATCCATCCTGCTTTTTTCCAACGGTCAGACACCCTTTCCTGTAAGTCCTGCGCTGTACAGCTTGCCGCAGGCGATAAACATGG
>DAOSCC010000046.1:0-6065 GCA_035361135.1 Clostridiales bacterium
CATCTGCGAGTACACATACGGTTCCATCCTGTGCACATCGCTTATTTCCTCCCTGTAAGCCGGGCATATCTTCCTGTACAGCTCGAAGGCCTTGTCGCCCCTGCCGAGCACCGTTTCAGCGCACATTATCCACGGGTTGTTGTGGCAGAATATGCCAGCGTTTTCCTTATATCCCGGCGGATACGAGCTGATCTCGCCAAGCTCGACATGGTACCTTGTATATGCAGGGTTCACCAGTACCATACCGTGCTCCGTATCAAGATATTTCCATGCCGAATCCAGCGCTTTCTGTGCTTCCCCCGTCTCGACTCCTACTCCGGCCATGACACAGAATCCCTGTGTTTCAATGAATATTTTGCCTTCCTCGTTTTCCCTGCTTCCGACTTTTTCGCCGAAGTCGTTATATGCGCGCAGGAACCATTCTCCGTCATAACCGTACTTCAGGATGTTCTCCTTCATCTTCCGGATGTGTTCCTTCGCAGCCTTCGCTTCTTCGTATTCGCCTATGTTTTCACAGATCTTTACGTACTCGTTGCCTATATATACGAACATACCCGCGATCAGGACGGATTCCGCCACCTTGCCGTCTTTGCTCGTGGTGGTCTGGAACGATTCGTCCGGCTCCGTGGAGAAGCAGTTGAGGTTGAGGCAGTCGTTCCAGTCTGCGCGTCCAATCAGCGGCAGTCCATGCGGTCCCAGGTTGTTCACCACATGATAGAAGGATCTGTGCAGATGGTCGAACAGGGTAGCCGCCCTGAAAGGATCGTTGTCGTAAGGCACCATTTCCTCAAGTATGTTGAAATCGCCGGTTTCCTTTATGTATGCCGCGGTGGAAAGTATCAGCCACAGCGGGTCGTCGTTGAAGTTGCCTCCTATCTCGTTATTGCCCTTCTTGGTCAGCGGCTGGTACTGGTGGTATGCTCCGCCGTCTTCAAGCTGGGTGGCCGCGAGGTCGAGGATCCTCTCCCTTGCCCTTTGGGGTACCTGGTGGACGAATCCCAGGATGTCCTGGTTGGAGTCCCTGAAGCCCATGCCCCTGCCGATTCCGGACTCAAAGTATGATGCGCTCCTCGACATGTTGAATGTGATCATGCACTGGTACTGGTTCCAGATGTTCACCATCCGGTCCAGCTTTTCATCCCCGCTGTCGACGACGTACCTGGACAGGAGACCGTCCCAGTACTGCTTCAGTTCGCCGAGCGCATCGTCCACCTGCCGCGGTGTTGAGAATTTCTCTATCATCTTTTTGGCTTTTTCCTTGTTTATTATATTGTTGCCTTCCCACTTGTCTTCGGGGTCATTCTCGACATAGCCGAGCACGAACACTATTTCCTTCTGTGCGCCCGGCTGCAGCGTGATATCGAAACAGTGGGACGCTATGGGCGACCAGCCGTCCGCCATGGAATTGCGGGATTTGCCTTCCACGACAACCTGCGGAGCGTCAAAACCGTTGTACTGGCCAATGAATTCATACCTGTCCGTATCAAAGCCGTCCACGGCCGTATTTGCCGAATAGAATGCGTAATGGTTGCGCCTTTCCCTGTATTCTGTCTTGTGGTAGATCGTGTTGCTTTCGTATTCTACTTCTCCGGTGCTGAAGTTCCTCTGGAAGTTTGTCATGTCGTCATATGCATTCCACAGGCACCACTCGATGAATGAGAAAAGTTTTATTTTTCTTGCCTGGCTGCCTTTGTTCGATATGGTGACCTTGTGGACTTCACCGTTGAAATCCTGTGGAACGAAAATCAGCACTTCGCCGCCGATGCCGCCTCTCTCCCCGTATATGCGGGTATATCCGAGCCCATGCCTGCACTCGTATTTATCAAGTTTCTTCCTTACGGGAGCCCAGGTCGGCGACCAGAATTCGCCGTTTTCCTCGCGGATATAGAAATATCTGCCGCCGCTGTCCACGGGCACGTTATTGTACCTGTACCTGGTTATGCGCCTCAGTCTTGCGTCCTTATAGAAGCAATAACCTCCCGCTGTATTGGATATAAGTGAGAAGAATTCCTGGTTACCCGAATAGTTTATCCAGGGGCTTGGTGTTTCGGGCGTAGTGATAACATACTCCCTGTTTGCATCATCAAAATAACCGTATCTCATAAGCACCCTCCGCTAAAGATCTATTTGCGGCCGCTCACGGCCTTTTGCAATAACTGGAACTTGATCGGTCCAACCATTGGAAAAGGCCGCCAACATGCACTGTAATATTATGCTCCGTTTTACGTTTCAAATCAACAGGGGTGGGGAAACCCCACCCCTGCTGACAATAGGCATGTTCAGGCGCTTATTCTTTGCCGACTGCCTTGCGCCATTCGTCGTACTGCCTCTGCTCCTCAGCAATGAGCTTGTCGACGCCGGAAGCCTTGAGTTCCTGTTCGAACTTGGCAACTGTCGAATCGACATCAACAGCGCCGCACATGAGCTGTCTTGAGTATGTGCCGACAACTGTCTTACAAGCAGAGGACTCTGTGCTTACGCTCTCGTCGCTGAATACGAAACCGAGGCTGTTGAGTACGAGACCTTCGTCGTTGAATTTCTTGAACTTCTCCCACTTGTCAAGGTCTTCGTTGTCAAGGAGCAGATCCTTGAACTGGTCACCATATCTCCAGCCGGGGCCGAGGTTGTACCTGTCGACGCCTGCCTGGGTCTGGGTGATCCTGCCGTCAGCATTGACGTTGTAGTGGGTGCCCTCGATACCAAAGTTGATCATGTTTCTCAGCTTGGCATCGGTATAGAGTTTTTCGATGAAGAGGAATGCCCTCTCCGGATTCTTGGAAGCTGCAGGGATTGCAAGCAGAGCACCTGTGGTCTCACGGTTGGACATAACCGGCCTGGTGATGTCGACCTGTACCCACTCGATGCCGGTGCTGCCGGTCATCTCAGCATCTTTTCCGGGCTTCAGCGAAGACTCGGCTGCGAAGAACTTACCGGTCTTCATCTGCTCAGCGGTATTTTCCATGGTAGCTGCATCAGGATGGATCCAGCCTTTCTGGAAGTATTCGCGGAGCTTCTTGTACATATCGATGGACTCGGGAGCCAGGAAGTGGTTGACTATCGTATTGTTCCTGTTGTCCGGATAGAGAGCTCCCGGTACGTTATCGTCACTGACCCTGTCCCAATCGAGGAACTGGAACGGTGAGTCGCCGCCGACTACGAGCAGCGGAGTGATATCGGGCTCATTGGCCTTTATCGTTTCAAAGAAGGGCTCAACGTCTTCCATGCTCTTTACAGAGGAAAGATCGAAGTTGTACTTGTCAACGAGTTCTTTCATGAACAGGTAGCCCCAGTTATGGACCTTCTCCTTGTTGGTAGGAACAGCATAATGGGTACCATTGATAGCAGAACCGTTGAGGAAGTCCTGACCGCAGATCTCTACGATTGCAGGATACTTCTTGAGGTAGTCGTTCAGCGGCAGGAAATAGCCGGCTGCTGCGTTCTTGTAGTAGTTGGCTGCCCAGTTTGCTGTGAAGCAGATATCGAAGGGCTCGCCTGAAGCCAGCATGGTGTTGACCTTCTGATCATACGGGTCGCCCCATCCGAATATCTGGAGATTCAGCTTGATGTTGAGCGAGTCAGCCAGATACTTGTTGACTTCCTGCATGACAAGGTCAGTATCCGTTTCCTGCTTGTCGCCGACCAGTGTCCACGTGAGTTCAACAGTGTCCTTGAACTGCGGTGTTGCTGCTGCATCGCCGCTGCTGTCGGAACCTGAGCTGGTGCTTGTGCCGGCCCCGGTGTCTGTGCTTGTGCCGCTTCCGCTGCCGGTATCAGTCGTCTGCTTGTCGCCACAGCCTGTCAGTATGAGCGAAAGTGCGACTACCAGCACGAGAGCGAGGCACAAATACCTTTTCATACTGCGCATAGAAAATTACCTCCTAATAATTTTATTTTTATGTGATGCACCGTTTCCCGCGGCCATGCGCGGAGAACAATGCCATCATCCCTTAACTGCTCCGATAGTAAGGCCTTTGACGAAATATTTCTGGAAGAACGGATATGCCAGTACTATCGGTCCTATCGAAATGACCGCTATCGCCATCCTGAGGCTTTCGCTCGGCAGGTTGGCAAGTATCTCCGTCATATTGGAGATCTGGTTGCTGTTGTTCAAAAGGTTCTGCACCGCTATCAGCGTCTGGTACATGAGATACTGTATGTTGAAATTTTTTGCGTTATTGACGAATACCATCGGCAGCCAGAAGTCGTTCCAGTAGCCCAGGGTGCAGAACAGTCCGACTGTTGCGAGTCCCGCTTTGCAGAGCGGCAATACTATGGTGAAATAGGTCCTGAACTCTCCGGCGCCGTCTATCCTTGCCGATTCTATGATCGACTCGGGAACGGTCGTCTTGTAGAACGTCCTCATTATCATCATGTACCATGTGTTCATCAGGTAGGGCACGATCATTATCCATATCGAGTCCTTTATCGGTACAAGCTGTGTATATACGATATACCACGGCACAAGTCCGCCGCCGAATATCATCGTGAAGAATGCGAAGAACGAAAACTGGTATCTGTATTTGAACGAACTCCTTGACAGCGGATACGCATACAGCGTTATGACTGCAAGGCTCAGTATCGTGCCCACGATGGTAACGAATATCGATACGCCGTACGCCCGCCAAATGGCGTCGCCGGCCCTGAGCAGGTAATCATACGCTTCAGTGCTGAACTCGCTTGGTATGAACTGATATCCGTACTGCCTGATGGACTGTTCGCTGGTAACGGATATTGCGATAACGAGCAGCACAGGCGCTATGCATGTCACCGATACGATTATGAAAAACAGGTTTATCAGCAGATTGGTCGAAGTCTTTATTTCATTTACCCTATATTTCTTCATAAACTTACTCATTTTACCCTCCTCAGAACAGAGCACTTTCCTTGTCGATTTTCCTAACTATCAGGTTGGCTGTTAATACCGTTAAACAGCCAACGACTGCCTGGTATGTGCCCGCAGCCGAAGACATGCCTATGTCGTTCGTGTTTCTCAGCGCATTGTAGACATAGGTATCAATGACCTGGGTAGCCGGCTGGAGTGTGCCGCTGTTCCTGGGTACATTGTAAAAGAGACCGAAATCTGCATTGAATATCCTGCCTACTGCAAGGAGCGTGAGTATTATCATCAGCGTCTGCAGCGACGGTATCGTTATATGTTTTATCTGCTGCCACTTGCTTGCTCCGTCGATGGCCGCCGCTTCGTAATACTCGGGATCGATTCCCGTGATGGCTGCAATATAGACCACTATATTGTAGCCGGTGTATTTCCACAGCTGGAAGAAGACTAGTATGAACGGCCAGTATTTCGGCTCGCTGTACCATTCCACCGGAGCAATCCCCAAAGGTGCAAGTATGCTTTTGTTTATAAAGCCGTTTTCAATGCTCAGCATCGAATATGCAAGATAGCTGACTACTATCCATGAAAGGAAGTACGGCAGAAAAGCCACGCTTTGGTATATTTTCGACAGTCTTTTGTTCCTTATTTCCGTCAGCGCGATCGCGCATGCGACCGGGATGATCAGTCCCAGGATTATGAAAGTAAAATTGTACAGGAGCGTATTGCGCGTCATTTGCCACGCATAGGGAGTCTTCATGAAGAATTCGAAATTCTTGAATCCTACCCACTCGCTTTTCACCAGGCTTTTCCAGAATGTCCCATGGAAGCGGTACCTCTTGAATGCGATAATGACGCCGAACATTGGGATATAGTTGTTGATGATGAGTATTACCACTCCGGGAAGGAGCATCAGGAAAAGCGGCCACTGGTGCCTGAGTTGGTAAAAAAATCCTTTCTTTTTGCTGGTTTTGATCGTTTTGGCGCTCGAAACAGCAAGATCCATCAGAAACCACACCTTTTAGCAAAGATTTGATCTTGATTCTGGCAAAGAATAAGTTTTGTACACATGCCTACGGTATAAATGTTACAGAAATTTTACAGATGAATGAATAGAATTGGTTGCAAAATTGTGCACATATTTGTTCTCAAAGGGTATGCAAAATATTACAACAAAATATTACACAGAAGTCGGATTTTATTGCTCGCGGTATTCCGTCGGGGTCATGCC
>DAOSCC010000046.1:6075-12453 GCA_035361135.1 Clostridiales bacterium
ATTTTTTAAAGAGCCTGGAAAAATAGTGCGCGTCCGGGATACCCACTTTCTCAGCCACTTCGTAGGTTTTATACCGGACATCCTTGAGAAGTTCCTTTGCTTTTTCTATCCGCAGTTCGTTCAAATAATCCACAAAATTTTTACCCATTTCTTTTTTGAACATCCTGCTGATGTAATATGTGCTGACGAATGTATGCTCGGCGACCTCATTGAGCGTTATCGGCTCGTGGTAGTGTGTCTGCAGGTATTCGACCGCTTTCCTCAATATGAGTTTTATACTCTTGTTGTTGTAATTGTTGACCTTGGATACTACGCTCCTTGCGGATTCTTCGAGAAGCGTGTGCAGTTCGTCCGCATTGCCGCATTTTTCTATAAGCCCGTAAAGGCCGCTCAGTTCTGTGTATTCCACCTTCCTGCCGTCCTCGCCGGACATGAGCGATAACCTTATATTGTTGATCGATGTGATGGTGTTCCAGTAGAAATTCTTGATGAACTCTTTTTGTGACGGATCGATGTTCCTTATATAACTGTATATATCTTTCAGCCTGCCTTCGACCGCCGTTTCGTTTCCTGATTTGATGCCTTCGAGCAGGGCTTTCTCCAGCTTCTCCAGCATGGAATGGTCATCATACCTGAAAAACGTGTTTACGTCGCTGTGGTATATTATCGAGTTGTTGCCAAGATAGAACTTGTGCTCGAGCGCTGCCCTGCATTCGCCGAATTTCTGCGGGAGCTCAGTGAAATCGCTGCCTTCGGAACTTATGGCTATCGTCACCGTGAAACCGAAACAGTTGTTGATTATTTCCTGGAGATACGTACACTTTTTGTTGATCGTCTCAGCCAGTTCATCTTCAACGCCTTCCCTCGGCATGACAATAAAAGCTATGCCGACAGTGTCGAGCGTGACGTGCAGCACATCGAACTTGTCCGAGAATATTTCGATGAAGGTGTTTATTATCCCGAACTGGTACAAATGCCTGTCGTACTGGCTGATATCGCTGCCGTCGCTTTCTTCGGCGTCGTTCTGGACCAGGAGCATGCGGAAGTCCCCCTGCCTCGTCTGGAACAATTCCAACTTTTCCTTTATATCATCACGGTTCGTGTTGATCTCATAAATGATATCATAAAGAAGCTTTTCACGCAGGACGGAAATATTCTGGGTAAACAGCTGGCTTAGCTTGTCGAACTCTTCGGATCTCTGGTTCTGGAATTTGAGTTCCTTAACGGCGCGCGATATGGCAGAAGTCAGTTCTTCTATCCTGGACGGCTTGAGAAGGAAGTCTGTGACTCCCAGCTTAAGCGCTTCATGGACATAATCGAAATCCCTGTGGCCTGTAAGTATGATGATCTTGCTGTCAGGCACATCCTCTTTCATCTGCTTTATCATCGAAAGGCCGTCTGTCTCAGGCATTTTGATATCGGTGATTATGATGTCGGGCTTGTGCTTCCTGATGAGTTCCAGGCCGTCAAGGCCGTCGCCGGCTTCCGCTACAACCTCGCATCCGAAGTTCTTCCAGTTGATAATGTTTCTCAGGCCTTTGCGTATGATCGGTTCATCATCGACTATCAGAACCTTGTACATAGAAGCCCTCCCTATTATCCAGGTTCACTTTGCAGGGTATGGTAATCGTAACTTTTGTGAACTCCCCGACCCTGCTCTCTATCTTCAGACCGTACTCTTCCCCGTAAAACAGCTTTATCCTTCTGTTGACGTTTTCTATGCCTATACTTGTCCGCTTTTTGCCGCCAAGGTTTTTGAAGTACGTATCATTGTCCATTGCGAGCCTTGCATTCAGTTCCTCCAGTTCTTCAGGCTCCATCCCGGCGCCGTTGTCTATGACCTCTACGCATACGCATCCTTTCCCGTCCTTATACGCGTTCAGCCTGATGGTGCCTCTCCCCCTGTTCCTTTCGATCCCGTGGTATACCGCATTTTCTATGAGCGGCTGGATGAGCAGCCTGGGGATTTGGATGCCGTAAACATCAGGTCGTATGTCCTTAATTAATTCTATTTTATCGCCGAATCTCCTTCTTTGCAGTGAAATATACTTGTCTGCGTATTTGAATTCCTCTTCGATCGTGATCAGGCGGTCGTCCCTTCCGATGCTGGCTTCCATCAGGTCGGACAGGTCCGATACGGTATTGCTGATTTCAGGGACATTGTTCAGCTGAGCCATCCAGTTGATAGCCTCCAGCGTATTGAACAGGAAGTGCGGATTTATCTGCGACTGCAAAGCTTTCAGTTCGGCTTCCTTTCTTGTAAGCTGCTCCCTGTAGACCCAGTTCACAAGATGGTGGATCTCGCCGGACATCTCGTTGAATGCCTTCTGCAGGAAGCCGATCTCATCTTCCCTGTCCACTTCTATACGTACGTTGCCCTCGCCGGACTGCACCTTTTTCATGCCGTTGACCAGCTTGTTTATCGGCTTTACTATGTTTACCGCCGTTATAAGCGTTACGACTGAAAGAACTGCCACTGCAGCGATGCAAAGCATGATGATGTTGTTTTTCAGAGTATTGGCATCCTCGTACAGCACATCCAGCGACACATACGATACTATCTTCCACCCCGTGAGTTCCTGGGTTATATATGATATGAACATGCCTGCCTTCTCGTCGACTTTCTCGCCCATGTAGCCGTCTATGCTTTCGTTCAGCACGCCTGACATATAAGAAAGATCGTCATAGTCCCGGCTGGCTATCAGTTCCATGTCGGGTGAAAGGATAATGAAGTTTTCGAAATTGCCGGTCAGGCCCTGGTATACCTCGTCCAGTATTTCCTTCTTTACATGCATGATCAGGAGCCCCAGTTCGACGAAATCGTCCCTGTCATTGATCTGCCTGATCATGTAGATGTCCTGTACCCTGCTGCCGTCCGACACGATATACAGGCTGGGTTTGCCCTTTTTGCCCCTTGCCTGTTCGAGCATTTCAGCAAACGGAAGATCGTCATGGGTGCCGGCTTCCCTGGTATTGTCATCCTGGTAGAAGATCCTTCCGTCATTGGCGTATATGCAGATCGACCGTATTTCGGGCCTGGAAATGACTACCATTTTGAGATGGCTGTTGACTGAGTTCTGGATTTCGTAAAGCTTGAGGGGATCTTCAATGTTGGTGCCGCTTTTAAGCACTTCATATATTTTTTCTTCATAAAGCAGGTCCTGCGATATCTGTACCAGGTTATCCATATAATCGTCGAGACGGAGCCGGATCATGTGAAGGATATCTCTCGAATAGTCGGTCGAGTTTTCTTTTATGATGCCTTCAGAGTTTTTATAACTCAGAAAACCAATCAGGACCAGCGGTATCAGCATCTGTGTTGTCAGCAGCAGTACCAGCTTGGTCTTGATCGATATTTTTCTGAAGATCCTGAATAAACCCCTGTGAGATTTTTTCATGTGTTGACCCCCGAAAGTCAGATTCACACCGTCCGGCCTTCCCGTACAAGCCACGCATACCTCGTCAGTAATCCAGGATGATGCCGTTCTCTATGGCAGCCTCCCACATTTCTTCCGCGGTGATCTTGCCCGAGAGGAAATACGGGAACTGCGCGGCTATATATTTCTCCCAGGCAGTCCTGTCCACGTAGGAATCCAGCGGACCGACGAGCGTATCCGCTTCCTCCAGCATGCGCATCCCTTTTATGGTCATGTCTATATAATCTATGTCATAGCCTTCCAGGCTCACAGTGCTGATCATTCCTGTCCTGGATGCGAACTGCGCGGCGGATTCGGGTGACGTCAGGAAGCGCAGCAGCCTGACGGAGGCTTCCCTCTTTTTTTCATCATCCCACGCGGCCTGGCTCATGTGGAAGGTACCTCCTCCAAGGCCGTATACCATAGTGTTTTTATTGCTTTCATAACCTTTTACGTATGGGAACGGTATTATGTCGACAGTATCGTCATCAGGCTCGAAATCCCCGATATACCATGAGCCCTGTACTATCATCGCAGCCTTCTTTTCTTTGAAAAGCACGTTCCTCTCATTGTTGGTCATGGTGAAGCATTCCTTCGGGAATGCTCCGATATCGTACAGCTCTTTTATGAGATTCAGCGCGACTATATGGCTTTGCTTTATCTTCCTGCCTTCTGTGAACGGAACTTCCGTGCCGTCCTTCCCGCCGACCACGGGTACAAGGTTCTGGTAAAAATATGTGCCTTCGGCTTCCGTATTGAATGCGATGGGTATGATGTTATTCCTGTTGAATATAAATACGGCTTCCTTCAGTTCATCGAAGTTCTCGGGTATTTTGACATTGTATTTTTTAAAGAGGTCCCTGTTTACGAACATGCACTCGAATATTATTTCAAAAGGCAGTCCATAGATCCTCTCATTATATGTGGTATAGCTCCACATATCCGGATTGAACTGCCTCTTCCATTCCGGGTCGTCCGTCAGCAAACCGGTAAGATCAGCCACCTTTCCGACCGTCACGAGTTTTTTTATGTCTGAGCCGGGCCACAAGCCAAATACATCAGGGTCGTTTCCTGATGCGAAGTCTGTTTTGATCTTGGGGAGGAAATCCTCCCCAAACAGTGACTCGTTGACGACAGTGATGTCGGGGTTCCTGTTTTCGAACTGGCTGAGGACAAGCTTCAGCGTTTCAGCTTTGCTGTCAACGCCGCCCCAGCTGCAGATGAACCTCAGCGTGATATCGGAGTCTTCTGAAGGTACTATTTTCCAGTCAGAATCTGAGAGGTCCGGAGTTGTTTTCGTACAGGCGCCGGACATTGCTGCCATGGACATCACCAGCAGCAATGCCGTCAGCGATCGCAGTATCTTCATTACCACAGCTCCTTTTTGCAACAGCTCCCGTTTAGTCTGCAATCGACGCATTTGACCGGTCCATTTGACTGGTTGCCCGTCCAGGTCATTTGACCAGGCGGATCCCGCTTTCATCCGCATCGACCGTGATTCTGTCTCCGGGTTTTATATTTCCGAGGAAGAACTGTTCTGTAAGCTCATCCTCGATATATCTCTGTATGGTCCTCCTAAGCGGCCTTGCCCCGTATTTGGGATCGTATCCCTTTTCGATTATGAACTCGCGGGCTTTGTCGGTGTAGCTTATGCTGATCCCCTTCTGTTCAGCTTCGGCAGTCACTTCATCGAGCATCAGGTTTATGATCCGCATCAGTTCGTCCCTGTTGAGTTCTGTGAACACGATGATCTCATCGAGCCTGTTCAGGAACTCCGGCCTGAATGTCTCTTTTATAACGTCCATGACCTTGCTCCTCAGGTCGCTGTAGCCATCCCTGTTGAACCCGATCCCGTTGGACTTGAGCGAAGTCCCGGCGTTCGATGTCATGATTATGACAGTATTTTCGAAGTTCACGACACGGCCGTGGCTGTCCGTAAGGCGGCCGTCTTCAAGTATCTGCAGCAGTATGTTGAAGACGTCTGGATGCGCCTTTTCGATCTCATCCAGCAGTATGACGGAAAAAGGCTTTCTCCTGACCTTTTCGGTAAGCTGCCCGGCATCGTCATAGCCCACGTAGCCCGGAGGCGACCCGATCAGCTTCGATACCGAGTGTTTCTCCATATATTCCGACATGTCGAGCCTGATGAGCGCGTCTTCGCTTTCGAACAGTTCAGCTGCAAGCGCTCTGACGAGCTCGGTCTTGCCTACGCCGGTCGGCCCGACGAATATGAATGAAGCAGGTTTCTTCTTCTTCCTGAATCCGGCCCTGTGCCTCCTGATCGCCTTCGCGACGCTGCTGACAGCTTCATGCTGGCCGATGACCCTCTTATGGAGCCTCTCCTCGAGGTTTATCAGCTTCTCGGCTTCAACTTCCGTCAGCCTCTGAACAGGGATCTTGGTCCATGATTCAATGACATGGGCCACGTCATCCACTGTCAGCACAGTTTCCTTGTTTTTCTGCTCAAGCTCCTGTATTTGCTGGAGCAGCTTGCATTCACGCACTTTAAGGTCCGCGGCCTTTTGGTAATCCTCTATGGAGTCTGCCGAGACAGCGCTTTCTTTGAGTTCCTGCACCTTTTTCAGTTCGCTCTTGAGTTCCTCAAGTTCGACAAGCGTAACGTTCTTTAGATTCGCCCTGGAGCCGGCTTCGTCTATTACGTCTATGGCTTTGTCGGGCAGGAACCTGTCGGTTATATACCTTTCCGACATTCTGACCGCAGCCTCGATGACATCATCGGGTATCCTGACCTTGTGGAATTCCTCGTAATAACCGCGGATACCCTTCAGTATCTCTATCGCTTCACCGACAGAAGGTTCATCCACCAGCACGGGCTGGAACCTTCTCTCGAGCGCCGAGTCCTTTTCTATGTGCTTGCGGTACTCATTGAGGGTGGTCGCTCCTATTATCTGGATCTCTCCCCTGGAAAGGGCGGGTTTGAGTATGTTGGCGGCGTTCATCG
>DAOSCC010000047.1:0-12427 GCA_035361135.1 Clostridiales bacterium
GCGACGCCCTGAAGCGCTGAGGACCTTTCGTACGATTTCCGGCAGCTCTGCTATCCTGTCTTTGGGGAGATAGGAATCACAGCCGTTCCGGAATACCTCTTCAAGATCCTTCTGGCTTACATCTTCAGAAACGATGATGAACGGTACGTCGCTGCATATGTTATTCTTTATCTCCAACGCGCTTAATGCACTGAAATCAGGCATAACATTATCGCTGAGGATTATGTCATACCGGTCTTCCTTCAATGCCTCAAGCAGTGCAGATCTTGTCGATACTACCTTGCTTTTGAGTTTCAGTCCGCTTCGCTTCAGTATCCTGACGGTCAGATCCGCAAAATACTGGGAATCTTCGACCACGATCACTGACAGCGCAGCTGTATCTTCCATAAGCATCCACCATTCATTCATGATTAGGCTGACTGACGCCAAATAAAAAACAGGACATCATTATTTCCCTGTCTGTAATGATACCCTGTCGGAAAGCAATGTTAAATGAATTATTTCTTGTATTTACCTAGAAATTTGTCAGATTACGACTCTGTCGAGGAATTCCTATACTCGCTGGGAGTAATCCCCATATGCTTTTTGAACAGCCTGCTGAAATACTCGGTATCCCTGTATCCCAACTGAAGGGCTATCTCGTATGTTTTCCTGGTGCTCTGACATAGAAGCCGTGCCGCCCTGGCCATTTTAATCCTTGTGATGTAATCTATAAGCAACTCGCCTGTCCTTTGCCTGAATACTTCGCTGATGTATTTCCTGTTCATGAAAAGGACTTTTGATATCCCTTCTATGGAAACCTCGGTATCGACATTTTCAAGCACATAACGGCATATCCTGTTTTCGAGCTGATCTTCGGAGTTCCCATATTCAAAGCTCCTGATAGATTCATACAACTCCTTTACCGCATCTCCGAAAGCCTCCCGCGCTGTCCGGGATCCGCCCGCCGTTACAAAATCAAGGTTCCTGTATTTATTGCCGTCGATGAAGTTTACGATCCAGGCATAATGCGTCTTTAAGTGCGAAACCAGTTCAGACATTGATTTTTTCAGTGCGGTGCCGGTTTTTATCGGATCATTCCCGTAAAGAGCTTCGATGGCATTGCAGAGCCTGTCTATGTCGCCCGTTATATCCTGCTGCTTCGTTTTAACCGCCTCTATCAGCTGCTCGAGTTCCGCCGACGGGAAAGTGTCCCCGATCTTTTCCTCAAGCTTTTCGGAAAGGCTCCTTACGAGTTTTTCCTCCTGCTCCTTCCTACGCAGGTATTGCTCGACTCTTTTCAGCAGGTCGAGCATGCTGTTGTATTCAGGAGGTTTGCCAAGGTAGTCAAAAGCCCCGTATTGTATGCCGAGCCTGGCATATTCAAAATCCTCATAGTCGCTCAGAAGCACTACGCAGGGACAAAGGCCGTTTTCAGCCGTCTCCTTCATCAGCTCGATCCCGTTGATCTTTGGCATCTTGATGTCTGTTATGAGAAGGTCGAACTTATCCTGCCTCAGCATATTCAGGGCTTCCTGACCGTTCTGGGCTTCGGCAGCTATGCAGAAATTCGTTTCGCCGTTCCAGAGATTGAGCCGTCTTACTTGTCGACGGCTGATCTCCATATCATCAACAAGTAATACCTTATACAATTCTTCACCCCATCAACACGGCTGTGTCTGTAACGTTTACAGCCTTTTTTCTTTGGTTTTCGGACTTTCGTTCCGCATGATCAGACATTTTGTCATATTTTTGCCATTGTATTATTATTCTACCATATATGTCGTCAAATTCATATAAGGAGGTAAAGGATTTAATTTGACGCGTATGGTTCGGCTGCATGCATCATTCAATAAAAAGACGTCAGGCAGTCTGCCGTTCGGCAGGCTGCCTGACGTCTGTCTTAAGCGATAACTCTTTATCTGCTCAGTGCTTTGTCGACTTTCTCAAGCCAGTCCATTATCGCTATCCCCTGCGGGCATTTCGTCTCACATGCTCCGCATCTCACACAGTTGCTCGCATGGTTCTCCTTATTGAAGAAGTTATTATATGCGACCCGCGCTCCCTCCATGTCATCATGCATCACGCCGTCATTGTATATCGAGAAATTCCTGGGTATCGCGACATTGTTGGGGCAAGGCACGCAATAGCTGCAGCCCGTGCATGGGATTGCGATCCTTTCACCGTATTTTCTGCGGATCCTGTCGATAACATCCAGTTCGTTCCTGCCGAATTTTCCGGCTTCAGACTTATCTGCCAGCGCTATATTCTCTTCGAGCTGTTTCATGGTGCTCATCCCACTGAGGACCACAGATACTTCAGGCTGGCTCCACAGCCAGTCCAGCGCCCAGCCGACAGGAGATTTGGCCGGGTCCGCCTCCTCCATTACTGCCTTGACATCTTTGGGCGGATTGGCCAGCCTGCCTCCAAGCAACGGCTCCATTATCACCACAGCAAGGCCCTTTGAAGCCGCGTATTTCAGCCCTTTCATCCCTGCCTGGTTTTCAATGTCCATGTAGTTGTACTGGATCTGGCAGAACTCCCATTTGTCAAAACCGTCGATTATTTTTGCGAATGAATCGTAATCGCCGTGGTAGGAGAAGCCCATATGCCTGATCTTTCCCGCCTTTTTAGCCGCTTCCATCCGGCTAAGCAAATCATGCTTCAGTACGGTATTCTCCCATGCATTGCCGTTGAGCGAATGCAGAAGGTAAAAGTCTATATGGTCAGTCTGCAGTTTGCCCAATTGCTCGTCCAGCAGCCTGTCGAAATCGGAAGGCCCATTTATCAGCCAGACCGGTGATTTCGTCGCAAGCACCGTCCTGTCCCTGTATCCGTCCTTGAGCGCTTTTCCCACAAGGATCTCGCTCTGCCCGCCGTGGTAACCATAGGCCGTATCGACATAGTTGACTCCCATATCTATAGCGTGGCGGATCATCCTGATCGCTTCCGGTTCATCTATATTATTGTCGAGTCTGTTGCCCGGTCCTTGCATCTGCCTGGTCGGAAGTCTCATTGCCCCGAATCCGAGTGCCGACACCTTGAAGTCCAGTTTTCCAAATGATCTGTATTGCATATGAACCCTCCTGTCTCTGGTAATGATCGACTGAAATGTATTTATGTATTTACATTTAGTCCCGGAAGAAAAATTACGTTATTTATATAATACTATTAATATCACTGAAATATCAACTTTCTCCAAAAAAATTAACCTTCTTACTATGTTAGCCGCAAACAAAACCAGAGCCTGTCAGTATTTATACTGACAGGCTCTGACCCGATGATTTGGTGCGCCCAGGAGAGCTCGAATCCCCAGCCTTCTGGTCCGTAGCCAGACGCTCTATCCAGTTGAGCTATGGGCGCGTATCTCGCAGCGATGCGGTATGCCAAAACAGCTTTCCGTAACTGTATATATTATAATAATACTTTCTTGCGTTAAAATCAACTGTATTTATGTGGTTCAGCGCTAGTTGCAATTTTATCACATCTGATCGAATCCGATTCCGGTATTGAATTTTTCATTGTTTATTTTCTCTTTTACAGGTATCCATTTTTCCAGGTCTATATCACAGCAATTCGCAAGCGCCAGCGCATAATAGATCACATCCCATATTTCCTCTTCTATCGTTTCCTTTATCTGACCTCCCGATACCGGCCTTAAATCCTTGCGGATAGCTCTGGCAAGCTCGCAGACTTCTTCCGACAGTTTCATAAAATAATCTTTTTTTCTGTCAGGATAAAAATCCTTTGATCTTATATACTCCTGCAGATATTTCAAAGTAATAAGGCCTTTATCTTTCAAGCAATTACCTCCTCCCGATCAACTCTATCCTCCAGTTATTTTAAACAGGCAATCGCAGTACCAGTCCCCGATCCCTGCCGAAGCGAGGAACGGCAGCCGGCAGGCATTACCTTAAGGCCGGCACCAATACTTTTCCTTTAGCATATAGTAATAAATTCGATTTGTCTACCAGAATAATAAAACCATATGAGTTCATCAGCAATGCTTGCCAGCGGATAGTCCGACGAATATGCAGACAACAAATTCACATTGTTCAATGGGAACACCTTGTATGCTATAATAAGTTAAAGATAACACAATAAGAATGGTATACAAATCAGTGAGGTCATTTTTCATGGTATTTGACGAGAACTTCTCAATACTCTATTCCGATACGCTGGTACCGGATGTTTTCATATCCGAATACATGCCGTCGCTTGAAAGCGATTTTATTAAAGTATACATATATTGCCTCTTTCTCGGCAAATACAGGAAAAGCATGACGTCGGAGGCGATCGCCAAAAAGCTCGAACTCCGGACGGAGCGCGTGAAAGACGCCCTGACGCGGCTTGAGGATCTCGGGCTCATAACAAGGAGCGCCGACGGGAATGAAATAACGGTCAACGATATAAAGGAAAAGGAAATCAAAAAAGTCTACAGGGCCAAGACCACATCCACTCCCGAGGAAGCGGAACTGAGCATCGAAAGGAGCAAAAAGCGCAGCAAATTTATTTCAAGCATAAACAACGCATTTTTCCAGGGCGTGATGTCTCCTTCATGGTATACGGATATCGACGCATGGTTCGACAAGTACGGATTCGAAGAGGATGTCATGTATGCCCTTTTCAAGCACTGCTATGACCATAACGGCCTGTCGCGGCAGTACATAACAAAAGTTGCCGACAACTGGCACAGCAAAAACATAAAGAACAGCTTCGACCTTGACAAATACTCGATGGAAGCCCAGAAGATCAAGGACATACGCGGCATGATCATGAAAAAGCTAAGGCGACATGGATCGCTTACAGAATACGAAGACGCCTATATCGAGAAATGGGTATCGGAATACAACTTCAATGCTGATATAATTGAAGAAGCCTTAAGAAGGACGACATCGGCCCAATCGCCAAGTTTCGAATACATAAACAGGATCCTGACCAACTGGTACGAGAAAGGCTATAAAACAAAAGAAGAGATACTCGCTGCCGAAAGCTCGGCCAAAACCCCGAAGCAGCCCAGGTCCAAAGCCAGGGGGAACGTTATTCCGCAGAAGGGCAATTTCGAACAGCGCAAATATGATGACGACTATTTTGACAAATTTTACGAGGATGTGTAAGCCGGGAGATGCACATGGCACGGGAGCAAAACCGTTCACCGCAGATCCATACGCGCTGTTTGCAGGGCAAACGAACACAGCATTTGATACCCGGCATATATAAGAACCGGAAAGGATGATAACCATCAGTATCAGTTACAGCATACACCAGATGATAAAAAACGAGCTCGATCAAAAACGCCGGAAGGCGATAGATGAGCTGGAAAGAAAGAAAGCCGAACTGTATCACCGTTTCCCCCGTCTTGAGGAAATAGAGGACGAGATAAACAGCGCCGGCTTCAGGTACAACAAGGCCATCCTGATGGGCACGGTACCTGCCGACAGCGCGGCGGAAGAGCTTGCAAGTAAAATAGAAGAGTTGGGCAGGGAACGCGAACAGATACTTACATCCAACGGATATCCAGCCGATTACCTGACACCCGTTTTCGAATGCAGCAAATGCAACGATACAGGAATCATCAGTTCATCCGACGGGAAAGGAGATACACTTTGCATATGCTACAGGCAGCTTCTCCTTGACCACCTGTACGACAACTCGAACCTGGGCATCAGCGGCAACGACGGATTTGCAAGCTTCAATACGGAACTGTACCCGGACACAGCCGATGAAGAAAGGTATGGCATCAAAAAGTCTCCCCGCAGGCAGATAATCGGCATACTGGAAAACTGCAGGCAGTTCACGGAAAAATTCAGCGATCCCGAAACCAGGAACCTTCTTTTCTGCGGCCCGACCGGCACAGGAAAGACCTTCATGGCCGGGTGCATTGCCATGGAACTGATGAGAGCGGGGCATACGGTACTGTACTTCACGGCCCCGGCATTATTCAACACTATATATGAATACAGGTATAATTCCAGCAACAACGAAGAATGGGACCCGAGCGCATATAAAAACATCCTCGAGACCGAACTTCTGATCATAGACGACCTGGGGACAGAGTCCCCCTCGGCCACGCGTTATGCAGAACTGCTGAACATACTCGACACAAGAATGTCCAACGACATGCGCAGGCCCTGCAAAACGATCATAGCCACGAACATCGACCTGCACAAGCTCTTCGAATACTATGACGAAAGGATAGTATCCAGGATAACAGGCAGTTTTAAAATTTACCGCTTTGCAGGCGACGATATCCGGAATCTCAGAAGATAAGGCCATATCATGACAACCTGTGAGCGGAAACCGTCGCTGTCAGGATACATCGTCATAATATAAAACCTTGCCTTGCAAGACAACTTTTTTTGCCGGATCGGTCAATATACCGGCATCACACGGCGCCGATCAGCAACCTGAACGCTTCGGTGACAGCGTTTTGTATGCCGAGGAATCCGTTTGCCTGGACATAAAACCAGAGCAGGATCAGGATAATCCCGGGCAGCAGCCATAAAAGCCCTTTTGCCTTCCCTTGCGCAGGCGTACCGTATGAAAGTCCGGAACCATGCGGCATTGTTACCGGAGAAACACGATTTG
The DNA here is from genome assembly GCA_035361135.1 of Clostridiales bacterium. Classification (GTDB taxonomy): domain Bacteria; phylum Bacillota; class Clostridia; order Acetivibrionales; family DTU013; genus DTU013. The sequence goes on from DAOSCC010000047.1 coordinate 6,568, forward strand.
CCCTCGTCAGCGAATAGACCAGAAGTGTAAGAACGATCGCGACAAAAAGAAATACAAAACCATAGACCATGAATATGATCATTTTCTGCTCCACCGGCAGCGCGGCAAACGTGTCGAACAACGCACTGATGTCTGCCGGGCCGGATGGCATCCTGTCTGACAATTGAAAGGCCTCCAGCATTTTCCCCGATATGTATGAAGCGAAAACTGCTGTTGCATTGTTTGTAAAATGTGCAAGCATACCGCAGTACAGTGAGTTGGTCCTGTACACAATATATCCGATCAGTGCACCAAGCGCGAATGTCCCGAGTATCTTCTGGAAGTCCAGGTGGGTAAGGCTGAATAAAAGGGCTGCGAGAAGTATCGATCCGGCCGTCCCGAAACGTTCGAACGACCGCTGTAATACGCCCCTGAACAGGACCTCCTCGCAGATCCCGGCACTGCCGGCAATAACAAGTATGTTCACAAGCAACTGGACTCCGTTCTCAGCCGCCGGGAGCGACGTCATAACCGTTTTGCCGAATATCGAATCCACTGCAAGCAGGTTCAGCACATTTAGCAACGTTGCCACAGGAATGGCAAAAATCATGATCCCGATAACGATGGGAATGTTTACGGGCCTGAATTTGTCAAGTCTGAGCGCTTCTTTGAACCTGACCCCCGATATCGCCGCGAACACAAGCGCAGGCAGCAGTATAAGCATAAATTCAGTGATAAGTATGCCGGAATAAAACTCCCTTGATTGGATCCTGTAGCCCAGGAGTACAAATAATATGATAACCACTGAAAATAAAACGCATGCCCCGTCGACACCCGGCCTCAGTTTTTTTACATTCTCTCCGGCAAGGGCGGCAGTCGCTTTTTCGCCGCTGTCGATCATGGCGCACCTCCGAAAATAAAGCCGCTCTCATGTCTAAGTACGGCTCATCTCTAAGATTAACTCTCTATATATTACCGTTTTATTAAAGTAAATGCAATCGGTTCCATTTCTTTTTCTTCCTGGCGTGCTGCTTTTTCGGTGCGCTGATGTTTTGCAGTGCAATGTCAGATACCGGGCTATTGCCAAAACCGGGTAGTTATTACATCGTAAGCACTCCGTTGGGAGTATTGACGATCATGAGGATATCCTCTTCCTCTCCGGTAAGGGCATTGATATATACGATAAAATCCCTGTCGTCAAGCTTCCCCTTGAACTCATGGCAAAAGATCTCCTTATTGTAATCCGTAGGAATGTATGCCAGGCCTGAGCTATATATCTTCATTTTGCCGTTCACCTTTTCCCTGGCTTCTTCCATGCTGACCGCCGGCTCGGGGATATCGCGCTCCGTATGGTTCATAAAATACTGCTTTGCCTCAATGCCTACGACTTCCCCGTTGTCGAGGGCTATCTTCAGTTTGATGAGGTCCGGGTACATTGTGACATCGTCCTGCCTGTAAGCGTAATTTATGGTTGCGGTATTGTCGTTCTTGAGGTAGTAGGTGTCCTCCATGTTTTCGTATCCCTTCTCCTTCAGGAATTTGATCCCGGCTGCCTTTGCCTCGTCCATGTCCAGTTTTTCCTCTTTAACAGGCCTGTTGTTGAGCATCCAGTTTATATGCCCGCCTTTCTGTGTCACGCTGATATAAACTGCCTGGTCCTCAGGGGCATTTTTAAGTTTGACCTGGAAATCGTAAGTTTTGATCTGTCCATGGTCATTTTTGCCCAGGTCGGTCACTTCCTGGACTTTGTCCTTTCCGAAGAATTCGAATACCTTTTTCTTTGCTGTTTCGGCATCTATATCATCACCTGTCAGTCCGCGGGCTTTGCCGGACGTCATATGGTCGGAGAACGGTCCGTCATATATCAGCGTCGGGTAATCCTTGAAGTTCTCTCCGACAGCTTCGATCTTTTTCATCATTTCACCGGGTTTGGTCTTGCTGAACAGCCTCGTCCCCTTGTTCGCAAGTTCGCCCCACCTCAGCCTGCCGACATGCAGATCTTCCTGCAGTTCCTGGAGGCTTTTGTTGAGGGATACGGCATAGTTATAGAGTTTTTTCAGCATATCATATTGTTCTTTGCTCAGCGACTTGCCCCTGATGTTCTGGTTATCCAGCGAAAGACTAAGATCGCTGACCTGGGTCAGGAACTTCGACGTGCTCGCCAGCACCGGCTGCGAGACCGGCAGCTGTCCAAGGTTCGTCTGTGCCAGTCCGGCCTGTCTCCAGGCTTCCTGCAAAGTGATGGCCGTCCTTTCATTGGTCGTGCTGACCATGGATTTTGCGAGGAGCGACTCGACATTGTGCACATAGCCCACCATTTCAAAAAAAGCCCTGTTGTATTGGCTGTCAAGTTCCTGCCTCAGGTCCGCCGCCCGCCTGTACTGATAATAACCCCAGGCTGCTGCGGCGACGAACAGGGCGGTGAGTACCGCTAATATCCTTATATTTGATGGTCTTTTTTTTGAATCCGGCAGTTCTTCCCTCATATCCAGTGCAAATACCTCCTTGATCGTTCCGGAAGAGTTTTTGGACAAATATCCTCCATTATTCCAAACATCCGCCGTTGTTCCCTCTTAATACCGTGGACTTGTATTGATTATTCTCTGCACATCACGGGAAATTATTCGAGCCGGAGCACGAGTACACGTTGGGGCAGGATAAATCTGTAATAATGCCCGGGACTTTTGTCAAAAATGATATGCGGAGGCAGACAGCAGATGAAAATACTTTTTCTGGCGGCAAATACAGGCGGAGGCCATGTGAAAGCCGCGGAGGCCATCATTGAATACATGGAGGAAAATGTCCCCGGATGCGAGACGGAACTGATCGATGCGCTCAAATACGCAAATGCAGGTATCGACCGGCTAATAACGGGCACATACCTCCAAACTATCAGAAAAGCGCCCTGGATATACAGGAAACTGTATTACCTTTCTGAAAAAAACAGGTCCGCTGCAGCTCTTGCAAGGGCAATAGGCGGCCTTCTTTCATCCGGCCTGGCCGGTCTCTTCACTGACAGGCCGCCGGAGGCGGTCATCTGTACACATTCAATACCGCTCCAGATGGTCTCGAAACTGAAAAGAGCAGGCATCATAAACAAACCTGTGATAGCCGTGGTGACCGATTTCGCCAGCCACAGCTTCTGGTGTCTCAAAGAGACGGACGCTTTCATCGTCGCCCATGAAGATGTCAGATTTGAGATGGCCGCACTGGGGATCGACAAGAACCGCATACATGCATTCGGCATACCCGTTTCCCAACAGTTCACCAGAGGAAACGGCGCCAACGGATCCAGAACATACGGGCACCACAGGTATAACGTTTTTCTTATGGGAGGGAGCCTGGGCCTGTGCAGCATGCAGGAAACATTTTCCGCACTGCTGAAGATCGACCGGGATATCGGTATCACAGCCGTTACAGGGTATAATACGAAACTGAAGCGTCGGCTCGAGCAGATCGCTGCAGCTTCAGGAAAAGATGCCAGGGTATTCGGCTATACACGCAATATCAGCGAGTTGATGGATAAAGCCGACCTGATCATTACAAAGCCGGGCGGCGTCACGATTGCGGAAGCGCTGGTCAAAAAGCTGCCTATATTTTTCATGGATGCCATCCCCGGACACGAAGAAAGGAACGCAAGGTTCCTGCTGGAATCCGGCGCGGCATGCTGGCTGCCCCCGGGCGCCAGAATGCCCGAAGCACTTGAGCAAATACTGGACAGCCCCAAAATGCTGCAGAGCATGTCCGAATCGGCAGCAAAGCTGGCAAGGCCGAATGCATGCGCAGAGATAACCCGGCTTGTAACGGATCTGATCAGAAAGAAAAATGGATTTCAGATCAGCAAAGTCGGGATTCCAGGAACTGTGAATATACGATCCGGGCAATTTGCCGGCATAAATCTGAGTGAGCCGAAAGCGGTACGGAATGCCCATCAGGGCTGAAATCGATGAAACCGGTAAGTTTCCGGCTGTCAGTTGAAAATCCGCCGTGCCTTAACTGCAATACCGTCCGGATTCTCGCGGTACAGGTCGCCAATCGCGACATATCCGGTTTTCCTGCCCGCATAAATGTAATTGCTGCCACCGGTGCATATGCCTACGCTCGTTATTTCCACTTCCTCGCTGTCATCCGTTTCCGAAGTGTCTGTCGTTTCAGAAACGTCAGCCTTTTCTGCGAGGAACACCAGGTCTCCCGCCTGGACTTTATCAAGCGGTATTTCCACGCCTGCGTTCAACTGTCCTTCAAGGGTCACCGGCAGATCCACCCCGTTTATCCGGGCGCAGATATAGACAAGTCCGGGCGCATCGATCCCGAGCGAAGTCAGGCCGTTGAGCATAAAGCTTATCCCTTTGAATTTCAGTGCAGTCGAAGCAAAGTCGCCGGCATTTGTCACGGGTATCTCGCCATATGGCGGATCGATCCGTATGATGCCGCTTCCCTTGATCCATCCTGTCCTGTTTTCCGGCAGGAAGACCTCATAGGCGTCATCACTGCTGTTGAACGCATAGAATTCCGTGCCCATGTACGCATTGACCATGGTGGCGCCGCTGCCGGGCCTGGAGTAAACAGTCTTCTCCCTGCTTGTCACGACGATCCTGTAAGTATATATCCTGCCTGAAATACTCGATATGTCATCTGATATGAATTTCGATCTTATCCATCCTGTGACGCCGCTGACCGTTTTCACTCTTGTCCAGCCGTTGTTTTCGCTGATAACGCTGACAGGCTGGTTGCAGAGCACCTGGGTGATGCGCGGCGACTTGACGTCAGGCTTCTCGTACACGTCTGCAACGCTTACGGTAACTACCGCCGCGTTATCATCTATCGGTATCCCATAGATATATTCAATGGCCTGCCCGCTCCCATCTCCGGCTTTATTGCCGGTATCCTCCACAGTTGTCTGCATGGCCCTTTCGCCGCATCCGCCAAGCAGCATGGAGATGAGCAATGCTGAGATCAGCAGTCTGCCCGCTTTTCCTAATCCTTTTCTTCTGTAAAGCAATTTCATATCACAACTCCACAAAATACATTTCGTTCCCGTATATTTCCCGCGCCAGTTCCACTTCCCGCATTTTGCAGGTAAACAGCAGTATTTGCCTGTCCCTGCGCTCTCTATACAAGTATTTTAACGCAAGTTCGGTCCGTTTGTCATCAAACTGCGAAAATACCTCGTCCATGACCAATGGCAGGCTTTCGCCGCCGGATGTAAGCATATCGGCTACCGCAAGCCTCAATGCAAGGTACATCTGGTCTGCCGTACCGCCGCTGAGGACCGACACGTTTCGCACATCCCCCTGCTGTGGGTCGGAGGCTTTAAGCAGAAGTTTGTTGTCTCCCCTGAGGTCGGTGTATCTCCCTCCGGTCAGCCCTGATATTATGACGCTCAGGCGGTTGTTTAGTTCCGGCGCATTGCTGAGCCGGATCTCCTCCGCGGCTTCGGTGAGCACTTCCAGGGCCAGTTTCAGTGCCTTTCCCGTGTTTTCGAGCTTACCGATCTTTTCCCTCACCGCGGCGATCTCTTCTTCCACCCGCTGCATCCTGTCGGTTTCTCCCTTGTCTTCATCAAGCTGTCCTTCACAGTATTTCTCTCTCAGCGCAGTATCGAGGATTTTCCGGCGCAGGCTTTCCGATTCGGTTTTCCATCCGTCCTCCAGCCAGTTTATATCTGAATCATATATCAGTTCATCAAGCTCACGCTGTGAAAATATCCCGGGCAAAGGGACATCCATGGCGGCAGCCTCTTCAAGCCCGCTCTGCAGCTGCCGGCTCAGCCTTTCAAGGTCTGCCCGCACATCATCCAGGGCTGCTTTGACGTCCGAAACGCTACCGGCTTTTATTCCGTACATCATGGATGCTCCCGAAAGCAGATTGCGCTTTGCCG
>DAOSCC010000048.1:0-12352 GCA_035361135.1 Clostridiales bacterium
CAGCGCCCTGGCCGCCTCAGGTATGAGTCCCTTTCCCCAGAAAGGCACACCTATCCAGTACCCGATCTCGCCCTCCGTTTCGGGCAAGTCGAGGTTGCTGGCTTTCCCCACCATGAGCCCGATACTGCCGATTGCCCTGTTGTCCTCTTTCAGGCAAACAGCGTAATTCTCATCCACGGCCAGTACATTCCTGATTATCCCGAGGCTGTTCTCCACGCTCGTATGCGGCGGCCATCCTGCCATAGGACCCACCCTTGGATCCTTTGCGTATTCATACAGGCTTTCCGCATCCGATTCCAGCCACGGACGAAGTATCAGTCTTTCAGTCTGCAGTTCCATTCAACACCTCGGCATAGGGTATCTGCTGCGGCATACAGATACATATTTATCGGAAATGATCCTTTTGGTATTATTCAAATATAAGCGCCGTAAAGGTCCAGGGATCGCCGCAAATACCGGCGGCATCCCCGTAAAATGCGTCTGATCGCCGCGCCGGACACCGTTTTATTTAGATTAAAACAGATTCCGCAATTAATATCAATCGTTTTTTTCCTTTATATGCTATCCTTAACATGGAGGTCGGTCATGGATTACAAAAACCATATAAAGCGGGCGATAGATTATATAGAGGAGAATCTGAAAAATGAGATCACGATAGCCGATTGCGCAAAGGTTTCCGGTTACTCAAACTACCATTTCATCCGCGTTTTCAAAGAAGCGACCGGGCTTACTCCTGCCGATTATATACGCAAGCGCAGGCTCACAGAGATCGTAAGGAATATGCGCAAGGGTGTGCCTGTTTGTGAAATAGCGTTTGAATACGGCTTCAACTCCAAGGAGAACTTCACCCGGGCATTTTTTGCAGAACACCACATCCTGCCTTCGGAGTACAAAGCTGCACTGAACAGTCTGAAGCTGTATGAACCGATCATCTTTGAAGCGGAACCGTTCGAAGTAAAACCGGAGCTTACATACCTCGAGCCATTCGAATTAGTGGTCTATAAGAGTGATGAAGACTGCCCGCCCAAGTTCTGGAACAAATACAACAGCCGAAAATGGTCCAAAAAGCTGACAGGCGGAAAAACCTGTGCAGACTTCGGCGTCTGTGTGTGGAATCAAAATGAAAATAAACTTGATTATTTCATAGGTGTCAGAAAAAGCGACGCTCTCGGAGATACGGGCAACACCATCGAACTTACGGTCCCGGGCGGCCTGTATGCGGTATTTGCGACACCTCAGAGTTCACATTTCGACTTCATAAACACCATCCACCGCACTTGGGACTACATATACAACGAGTGGCTGCCAAACAGCGGGTATGAACACACAGGCGGCTGCGAGTTCGAAACATACATCGAAAGCTCCCGCACATACAGCGAAAAAATCTATATACCATTGAAAAGCTGAGCCTGGGGAAATCAACCCGTGCATAACCTGTCAAACATGACGATGTCCGTATCAGCCGTGCCGAACGCATTCATCAGCCTCCGCCGGTGAAAGCCGGGGATCGGAACGAAAGTACGATCATGGCCTGAAAATTGCATCCAGGGGCCCGTCAAGGATGCTTTTGTAACATAAAATGCTGAAAACTAATACAGGAGGGAATTAAATGAAAAAGTACCTTAACATTTCATGGGACGGTGTGCGCGATTCGACAGGTTACCTGTTTTCCTTCGCAAAATCACTGTCCGCAGCGGTCAAAAACAGTCCATATTCCGAAAAAGCGGAAGATATCGTCGCTACATCCGGCTTTGCATTCAGGATGTGGGTCAGCAGGGACCTTTGCCCGTCGGCGACAAGCATCTGGGACTTTGAAAGCCAGAAGCCGTGGGTCGAGAACGGCGGCCTTCTCTGTGATTACGTCGGACGCTACTGGGAACAGGATAACATCGAAGAGGAGAGACGGCTCAAAGCAATCAGTATCATCAAGGCAAGCATCGACCGCGGCATCCCCGCTGTATCCTGGGACATAGGTGTTCCGGAATGGGGCCTGATCACGGGATATGACGATGATTCGCAGATGTTCTCCGTGCTCGCGGTCAACGATGGAAATCCCGATCCGGCAAATCCTGCCCTGATGCCCTATGATCTGCTTGGAAAACGCGAACTGCCGATCCTTTCGGTCCTGACTGTCACAGGCATATCCGGAAAGACGGATGAACAGATCCTGCAGGATACTAAAAGACTTGCGGCGTACCACCTCAAAGGCGGAGAATGGTGCGAAAACGCAAACGGACTCGAAGCATATCCGGCCCTGATCAGGATATTCGATGAGGACCCAGGCCTGGCTTCGTCATGGAATGCCGAATATTTCCTCGGAACATACGGAGCTTTGAAGGAATATGCTTACAGGTATTTCGAAAAGGCCGGCGAAACCAAACTGGCGGAACTGTACCGGTCCGTATACGATGCCTGGATGGAAGCTTTCAGGATCAAGACGAACGAGGACGCTTCCATACCCGAAACCAGGGCAAGGATCGCTTCACTGCTGAGGTCCGCGTATGAAAACGAAAAGGAAGCAGTCAGGATAATGGAGTAAGGACAGGGTGCCCTGCACCCTGTTTCTTATTTACATGTCGATCAGTTTTATTATAAAATCGCCCATGTTTTTCGCACTGTGCCTTTTGCCGTATGTTTCCTGTGCCTGCCTCATCTGCTCCAGTTTCTCGGGCCGTGAATACATCTGCATTATCACGTCGCAGATCCTCGCGTATCTGCCGGCATATACAGCCAGACCGTTGTTCATGAGGAAATAGGCGTTGCGGTTTTCAACTCCGGGGATCGGATCGGTAACGATAAGCGGTTTCCGTTTCGTAAGCGCTTCGGACACGGTCAGACCGCCAGGCTTGGTTATTATCACATCCGCCGCATCCATGTAAAGTTCCATGTTGTCGACATAGCCCTCAACGACCACATCCTTGCTGTAGGGCGTACCAATGATCTTCTGGGAGAGGCGCGTGTTGCGGCCGCATATGACGACGATCTGGAAATCCATCGGGACCTTGTCCATGTCCGAAAGGATCTCCGGGATGTTTCCGAACCCGACACTGCTCGATATCACCAGCATCGTCAATTTATCCTTGATGCTCAGCCTGGCCCGGGCTTCCGACGCTGGTATGTCGACAGAGAACTCCTCCTTCACCGGGATGCCGAAAGGCAGCAGTTTATCGGCATCGATCCCTTTCCTCCGGGCCTCATGTACCACCAGTTCGTTTGCCACCACATAATAATCGAGTACCGTATCCTCCCAGAAAGGATGCAGCGTAAAATCAGTTATTATCCCGAAGACCGGGATCCGGCCATCCAGGATGCCATCCTTCCGCATCTGCGAAATGATGATGGCGGTAAAAACATGGGTGCAGATGATAACGTCAGGCTTTTTCAATTTTATGTATTTCAGCATCTTGCTCTTCGAAGCTTCCGCGATCGCATAGGGCAGGAATGTTTTACGCGTTTTTTCATTCCCGGATACCTTTTCGGCGTTGTCATACATGATCAGGTGCAGTTTCGGGGAATGCTTAGCAATGGATGCGTAACCGACATCCACTATTTCGCCTATCAGCTTGCTCAGGTACTTATAAGTATCGAGCACGGTGCAATCCACTCCCTGGGTCTCCAGGTAGCGTGCCAGAGCATAACTCGTGGAATTGTGGCCTTGTCCTGCCGTTATCGTCAAAAACAAAGCGTTCATTTCACACAACTCCTCATAATGTGATTTCCGTTTCAATTATACTATATTTTTCAAGTATTAACAAAATCGTCAGTGTTTTGCCGGGAAAATGTATACGCCATCTCCTGCGGGTTTTAAGGCCTATTGAAGTGAAATCATATAGTCGGTTTACAGGACGATTTTTTCCGGAAAAGCAGTGTGCCGCATGATACCCCACATCTTGTTTATATATGCAAGGGTGTAGTAACTTTCATAATGGTGGTAATAGAACGCCCCTTTGAGCGTCATGTGGTAAACGCCGTCTTCCTCGACGATGAAGCCCAGTTTTTTTGCCAGCCACAGCTCGAATCCGTAAACTTTTTCAAGGGGCACACCGAAGAAATCCTCAAATTTATGCGGATCGACCCTTGTGCTGTAGGCAGACCAGAAAAGGTAATAGATCATCCTCTGGCGTTCGGTGAACCGCAGCGTCAGAGAAGTGGGCAGCATGCTGTTCCGGATCCTTTCCTGGTATTCCTTCACTGAAAACGTGTTGATCCTGAACTGGTCACGCAGGAGCGTAACGGCAGAACAGCCGAACCCCAGGTAGTTGTCCCTCGTCATGGATGAGTACTTCGCCCCGGGTTTGTTTGAAAATGTCCAGATAGAATCCCTTGTATACCCCTTTGACAGGCAGTAGAGCGTAATGCTGTCCAGAAGCTTCCTCTTTTCCTGTTTGCCCATGGGGCTGACGCCGGAACCGGCAAAGGTGAAATCTATGAACGGGTATATTGCCACATGGTCAGCTCCGATCGAGAACGCCGTATCTATGTCCGCCTTCAGGTCATCAAAAGTCTGTCCTGGCAGCGCGAATATGAAGTCCATGGATACGGTCTCGAACGGGACCTTTTCCAGCGCCGCCTCAACACGCACGGGATCGAGACCTTTCCTGCCAAGTATCGAAAGGAACTTGTCCCCGAATGACTGGATCCCGATGCTTATTTTGGTCACACCTGCAGCACGGAGGACAGTAAGCGTTTCTTCGCTGACATCATCGGGGTGCAGTTCGAGGCCTGTCCCTTCGGTAATGTCAAAGTACTCGCCGATCACAGAAATGATCTCTCCGATCCTCTCCGCAGCCAGGGCAGGCGTCCCGCCGCCGAAATAAAGGCTGGTCACGCGATTTTTCTCTTTCAGCTGCGAACCCGCCAGACGGATTTCCCGGATCAAATGGTCGATATACTCATCACAGGCTTTCTCATCATAGAGCTGCCTGCAATACGGGCAAAACGAGCAAAGCTGCCTGCAGAACGGGATATGGACATAGAGGCCAAGACCCTTACAATCGGCAAAATCCAGCTTCCCGTCATATTCACTTTTGAACGTGAATGGCTGCAACTGCCTCGTCAGCCAGACACGCGTCAACCTCGCCAAAATACTCATGTTACGATTATATCAGATGCAGTACTGCTAATGTAGTATAGTATATATCAAATTGCAGTCATCCCAGTATTTTCTCGAATATGTAATCTCTTCTCTTCACTCCGCCGTCTGCAGTCGATCCGCACTGATCGACAGGATCATACCCTAGTTTCCTGAACAGGTTAACAGCGGTTCCCTGGCTCCACATAAGTCCGTAAAACACGGCAGCCTCTGTCCTGCATGGTATTGACAGCACTCAAAAGCATCTGGCTTGCAATATGCCGCCTTCGATATCCCACATCTACTGCCAGATCACCATAATACCATAAATGGGGGTCCGATCTGCTTCGCAGGCAATACAGCCTGCCGACGACATCGCCTTTCCTGTTTGTCGCCACGATATTAAAGCAGTCACTGTTTGCTTTCCCTTCATAGATAGAAAGCCTGATCAGGTTGACAAAACGAGGGTCTTTTATATTCCACTGCATCAGTGCTATTTTCTCAGCCAGTTCGTTCGAAAGAAAATCAAATGTAGCTATTGTTATGATATCTCCCGGAATTTCTCCCGGAGACACGGCGTTTTCCTCAAATGATGGATGCTGATTCCCAATTTCCGGATTTCCCACCGCACAACACCTCTTTTATGCATATTGCCAGGCGCCTTACCTTGATACTTTCAATGCTAACATTCTCACCTGTGCGTCCATGAAAACCCTTCCGGTACGAATGTTTGCATAATCCCGGACAGACTGTTTCCAATGGATAAATGACTTATAGCGTGCCTGACACCTTAATTATATGCACCCCAATCATAGCAGTACAGGAAATGTTTTATTATAATTTATACTATATACTGAAACCACCGTACGGTACGGGAGGAGACACCATGCAATATCCGGATGCGGTCAGGACAGCGCTGGACTATATCGAGCAGAACCTGCTGAAGGGAAAACCTCTTCCCCGGTCTGATAAATTCGGCAAAGATCATACCATGTACGGTGAAAAATACGGCAGGGGCATTAGATGATCTGTGTCGCATACTTTGAAAATATCGATATGTTCAGGGATTTGGCGAAAACAAACCGCCGGATGCTGAAATACATTATTCAGAACAGAGAAAGGATAGAGAACAGCCTGGATTCGCTCCGATGATGATCCCAAAAAGTTTTTACCGAATTTCGTAATTACGTATTGCCAAATTGTGAAGTTTATGTTATTATGATATTGCGTAATTACGTAATTTGGATAGTGAGGTGTGATCATGGAGAGGAATTACGGCGCAGAAATCGATTCGCTGAATGCGGAGATCAGTTCATTGAAGAAGGAGCTGCAGGAACTCGGCGATGTCATCAGATCGTATATGCACAGCCGTGCTAAGCAGGCCGAAGCAAAACCCATGAAACGAGTCTGCCAGATGAAGGATATGCATCCTGATAAGCGCCTGAGCGGGAAAATGGAGGAGTTGTGCACGCTGACAGATGAAAAAGGCGTTACCGGAATGATAACTTACCTGGGCGTTTACTGCTCCGGCGGCAGGCAATCGAACTGGATCAGGAATGAGGTCTGCACGGACGATCTGCTGGCACTCATCGAGAACAGCACCGCAGAAAAGGTCCTGAACTGCATAGGAAGCAGCGACAGGCTCAATATCCTGCTCGCACTCCTGAAAAAGCCGATGTCTGTGGCGGAAATCGTGAACGAATGCGGCCTTAATTCTACAGGCCAGGCATATCACCACATGAAACCGCTTCTTGCCGCAGACCTGATCATCGAGGACGAGAACAACAAAGGAGTCTATGTGGTCCAGTCCCACAAAGTCCAGGGGATTATCATGCTGCTTGCAGGCATCTGCGACCTGGTCGATGAAACATACTCAAAAGGTACATGGGACAGCGAGGAATAAAGCCGCCTAAAGAATTTTCAGCTGTCCGTCTTTGTTTGACTTTTGCTCTCTTAACGTAATTTTGTCATTTTCCCCTGTCCGGCCGACGAGAAGCTCCCCACACGGGTCGTGCCTTTTGATATTGCCGGCCACGGACACATCGCTGTAGTTGGCGTAACAGTATATGCAGCCATTCCTGCATGTATCGTATGCGCCGATGTCTGTACTTTCACAGCATCCACAGGAATCACGCTGATTCCTGTCTTTTTTTATGTCGATGCTGTATCCGCATACTCTCTCTATCAGCGCCTTATCGATACAATGGGCCTTCTCTATTCCGAGTTCACGCAGGAATGCACCTTCGCAGCAGGCTTTTACCGTGATACCAAAGTCTCCTGCAACGGATGATATCATACTGCCAAGCCCGGCCATCTCATCCATGCTGATCTCTCTTATGGCGTCCGTCCTCAGTTTTGGATATTTGTCTACAAAGCTTATGACACACTGGTCCGTATGTCCGGCAAGCCTGCCGCAAAGCCTTGCAAACTGCTCTTTGTGATATTCGAAGCCGAACTTCTCATTTAAAATGATCGGGTCATACCTCCAGACGACCCTCTCCTTACCTATCCTGTCGCTCAGTTCGCAGAAAGTCTTTAATATCTCTTCCTTGTCGCGCAGCCTTCTCTCAACGGATCTGCCATAGGGCGTCAGTGTGAACTGGAAGTAGTATTTATAGCCCATACTGTCGATGGTATCAAGCTTATCGAGCATATTCAGCGGATCCTTGGTCCAGAACACGATACAGTCGACGATATCAGGCGACAGTATAACCTTGCTTACCTGGGCATGGTTCATCGGATTCCGCGTCAGAACGTAACCGGCACGCAGCCGGTTGATCAGCCACCCGGAATAAAAAGCCGGGATATCTGTCCTTCGTGATGCGCTGATTATCATGATCTCATGCCTCGATCCATTTGATGAACGCTGTCTTGTCCTTGCTGTTGAACCCGCACTTTTCGTAAAACCTTAATGTGTTCTCATCCTTTGCTCCGGTAAGCAGCATGACTTTATAGCATCCGCTGCTTCCTGCGATATCGACTGCTTTTTGCATGAGGGCCCCGACATATCCCCTGCACCTGTAATCGCTGTGCGTCACCACATTTTCGATCAGCGCATAAGGCCTCATGCAGCGCGTCAGATTCTTTATCACTATAACAGTGACACTTGATACTATCCTGCCGTCGACTTCCCCGACCAGGATATGATAGTCCTTATCAGCGATTATCTCCTTCCAGAGCGAGTTCAATTCCGGCGTTTCCGGAGTCTTTTCCTTTTCGTGCAGGTGCAGGTACAATTCCTGCAGCGAGTCAAGATCTGATTCATTTACTTCCCTGATCAGCAAAGCGAATACCTCCTGCAGCATTATGGCGCCAGGCAAGGAACACAGCCACTTATTTGCATACTGGGGGACGGCTTTCCTGTCCCAGGGGCGACACCCCTCAGACAGGAGAACCGTCCCCCGGTCTGAGTGAATTTTTTCCTGCCCGTATGGCATGCTTGCTACCATTTTACTCTATTTCTTCCAGCGTTTCAATCCAGGGAAAAATCCTCTCATCATGTTCCTTGCATCGTCTTCGCTCATGCCGGGATTTGCGGATACCACATGCGGAACACATGCTTCGATCATTTCTTCCATGGAAATGTCCGCAGTAAATGCCCCGTCCACATAGCAGTACTTGCAGTAGTCTCCATTCAGTGTCCCGTCCTGGTTCGTCCCGTACAGTTCATCCGTTGATCCCATCGGCATTCCGCAGGATTGACAGTATTTTTCTTCCATAGCAATACCTCCTTATCAGTTTATGGCATTACTATAGAACACTTAATATGTCAACTGGGTGTCATATTAAACATACTTTTCAAAAGTTTTCTCCAGCTTTTTCCGGATTATCTCACGGATATGCGGAGGTCCGATGACCTCGGCATACTCGCCGAATGACATGATATAGCCGTACAGCCACTCATCCTCAGGTAAAACGGCAACGGCAATGAAGCTCCCGTCCGGCTGCATTCGGATATTCCTGGGCTCGAATTCATCATAGACGCGATAAGCCATTTCCGGCCATATTCTCAGTTTCAGTTCAACAGGGCTGTCACTTTTCTCATCAGTTGGATCCTTCGTTAAAGCCTCCGGGAAACTCCTTTCATTGAAATGATGCTCAGTAAGCTGCAGGTCCTTGATCCTTGTCAGCTTGAACAGCCGCATATCCTGCCTTGATAGGCAAAACCCCTTTAAATACCAGGCCTGGTGCTTGAAGAACAGTTGGACGGGTCCAACTTTCCGGTGCGTTTTCTCTCCCTTTGAACTGTAGTAATCAAATTCCACTATGATTTTATCAAAGATCGCTTTCTTCAGCCTGTCGAACAGGCCGTCGTCAAGGCGGCTCCAGCTTGAAAAATCCACTTCTATCCAGTTGACGAGTTTCCTGTTGAAAACAGCCGAAAGCTTCGTCAAAGCCTGTGCGGTTTTCCGGGGATTGACCGCTTCCAGCGCCTGCAGGGCCGAAATCACTTCCTCCTGTTCCTGCTCGTTCAGCAGGGAGCGATTAAGGGTAAACCCGGGAAGCAGCCCGATCCCTCCGCCTTTGCCCTTCTCCGTGTATACAGGGATCCCGGCTATGCTGAGTGCCTCAATATCCCTGTAAATAGTGCGCTGAGATACTTCGAAGCGCTCAGCAAGTTCTTTTGCCGTTACCTTATCTTTGCCGAGCAATATATATACTATTTCGAAAAGCCTGTTCATTTAACCAAACTACCTTACTTTCGCCGACAGGCGTATTGTATTTGCATTGACACATAGATATCGCTTCGTATCTCAATTATACTGTACGTGACATCTGCGGTAAAGCTCGGCAGCCTAAGTCCATCTTGCCCGACATTTGCACATATGTCTGCCGACGCGCCTGTTCCGCCGGCATGCTTGTCCACGAAGGAAATATCCATACAGTAATCCTGGATGCATCAGGCTGCTGCAGTACAGGCTGAGGAAGCAATGTAGTGCATAATGCGATAAGCACAGACGAATACAACATTGCTGGTAATCTGAGTGACAAACGGAGTTATAGAGTTTCCTGCCAGTCCAGGGATCCGAGGTAAATTAAAACAGTGCCAGGCACAATGCCTGACACTGCTTTTAGTCATCGGTTGATTCCATAGCGATTCAGATACTGCCGCAAGTAACAGCGCTGCCGTATTGCACGCAGTACAGGGGATGTATGCTTAATCTGTTCCTTCAGGTTATTCCTTAACACTGCCGATGTTGACAGCCACAAAATACTTCTGAAGGAACGGGTATACGACCAGGATCGGCACAGTGGCAACGATGGTCATTGCTGCACGCAGCGAGTTCGGAGTAACCATGCTTGATTTTGCTTGCGACTGCTGCAGGTAATCCGGCGTCTGGGCAGCACCCTGCTGCATCGAAGAAGATATTATTTTCATCATCTCATACTGAAGAGTGCTCAAACTCTGTTTCGGTGCAAATATATACGAGGTGAACCAGTCGTTCCACGCACCGACAGCGACCCAAAGAGCAACAGTAGCCAGGACCGGAAGACACATCGGCATTATGACGAAAAAGTATATCTTCATTTCGCTGGCACCGTCTATCTTTGCAGATTCCGACAAAGATGCAGGCAGCGAATTTATATACGTCCTTATGACTATAACATTGAACGCTCCCACCATTGCCGGCAGTATATATACCCAGAATGAGTTGATCAGGCCGAGGTTGCGGTACAGGAAGTACTGCGGTATCAGACCTGCGTTGATATACATCGTCATCAGCATGAATACCGTCGTAAACTTTTTAAGGACGAAATCCTTATGACTCAATACATACGCCAGCAGTCCCGAGAAGAATACGTTCAGTATCGTTGTTATGATCGTACGCGCTACAGATATCAAAAATGCGTTGAACACTTTATCTGTTTTGAATACACTTTGATAGCTGTAAAGCGACCATTTTCTCGGCCACAGATAGATCCCGCCCTTTATGGAATCCCTTGCATCGTTGAAAGATACGGCCAGCGTGTTCCACATCGGATACAGCATCGCAATGATGACAAGGACCATAAAGAACACGATTATCGCATCTATAATTTTGTCACCTACTGACCTTTTCATATCCATATACCTCCATGCCAAATAGCATCGCAATCACGTCCACTCAGACAAGTCTCTCTTCGCCCAGCCAGCTGGATATCTTGTTGCAGGTTATCAGGATCGCAGCGCTGCACACGGTCTTAAACATACCAGCTGCGGTACCGAAAGCAAAACCGCTGCCTGCCGTTCCGGCAAAGCCTTTTTTCAGGACGTAGATGTCGATGGTTTCAGAAACGTCAAGAACAAGTCCGTTTGAACCCAGAATATACTGTATTTCAAATCCTGCATTGAGGATCCAGCCTGCGTTCATTATAAGAAGTATGATGATGGTCGATTTGATCCCGGGGAGCGTTATGTGCCACATCCTGCCAAAACGGCCATATCCGTCGATGGCAGCAGCTTCGTACAGACACGGATCTATCGAAGTGATTGCTGCCAGGTATATGATACTGTTCCATCCCATTGATTTCCACACATTCGTAAAGCCTACTATCCACCAGAAGTATTCAGGTTTCCCCAGGAAGTGGATCTTTTCCTTGACCAGCCCCGTGGCCAAAAGCAAGTTGTTGATGATTCCGTCATCCATCGAAAGGATGTTTGAAACAAGTCCGCAGACGATTATCCACGACAGGAAGTGGGGCATGTATGAAATGGTCTGCACGACGCGCTTGAATCCGTAGAGTTGTTTCGGTATTTCGTTGAGCAACAGTGCAAATGCTATTGCTGTGACAAATCCCAGCACAAGGTTTATAAAGCTCATCGCCAAAGTGTTCCGCAATACACGGTAGAAATGAGGATCTGAGAACAGCTTCTGGAAATGCTTGAAACCGACCCATTCCTGTTCCCAGAAAGTCCTGTAAGGTTTATAGTTCTGGAATGCCATTGTAAGGCCCCACAACGGCAGATAATTGAATATGAAGAAATAGATAATATAAGGTATTGTTATCAGTACGAGTTCTTTTTGCTTTTTTGCCTGACTGAAAAAAGTCTGTTTGGGTTTTGCAGGGATCGTCGCCCTGCTCGTCGCTATATTGGTTGTCATATTGCTATCCCCCCCGGCTATGAAACTCAACCGATTCTAAATTTTTCTATTTTTGCTGTATCATATCAGAAGAGGCGGCCGGCTCTGCGGTCGCCTCTTCTTCATCATCCGAAAGAAGAGAATGATCAGTTTTACTTCTTATAACGTGCCTTGATCTCTTTCTCGATCTCTTTCTCAAGCATCGGATAGTCGACGT
>DAOSCC010000049.1:0-12208 GCA_035361135.1 Clostridiales bacterium
TTGAGTCACTTCTTTTTTATCATGTTTGGGCAATTAATTTTACAACTTACCCTGCATGGCAGCAGCACAAATAAATATTTACAAAACGTACTTTTATGTGCTATAATATCTCGCGTGTGTGTATTACGGGCGGTCCGCTGGTGCAAACGAGCATTAATGAACGTCCTGGCAAGAGAGGAGGGGCATTGATGGATATAATCAAGACACTGGAGCAGGAACAGATGAGGACAGATCTGCCTGTTTTAAGCATAGGAGACCATGTCAGGGTACATCTGAAGGTCAAGGAAGGCAACAGGGAGAGGATCCAGGTCTTCGAAGGAACTGTTATTGCAAAGAAAGGCTCCGGTCTCAAGGAAACCTTCACTGTAAGAAGAGTGTCATATGGTGTCGGCGTTGAAAGGACCATTCCGGTCCATTCCCCGAAAATCGACACGATCGAGATCGTAAGAAAAGGTAAAGTCAGAAGGGCTAAGCTTTACTACCTGCGTGAAAGAGTCGGTAAAGCTGCAAAGGTCAAAGAAAAACTTCAGGCAAAAGAATGAAAAGTATAAAGGGGACCAAAGGTCCCTTTTGTATTTTATATGTTTTTTATATAATGTTTTTATAACAGTCTGAATCGGACATAACAGAACATACTGGATAAACAACTACTTGAAGAGGACAGGTAGCTATGAACATACAATGGTTTCCCGGTCATATGGCGAAAACGAGACGCCTGCTGTCGGAAAATCTGAAACTCGTGGATGTCGTCATAGAACTGCTGGACGCAAGGATACCTGCAAGCAGCAGGAATCCGGAAATAGACAGGATAGTAAAGAACAAACCAAGGCTCGTCGTACTGAACAAATCAGACCTGGCAGACAGCGGAATATCGAAGCAATGGGCAGAATGGTACAGGAGCAGGGGAATCCCGGTGATATTTGCCGATTCGATAAGGGGAACCGGTCTCAACACGCTTATAAACCAGCTTAAAAACCTGATGAGGGAAAGATTTGAAAAAGACAGGGAAAAAGGCCGCCGTTTCAGGACTATCAAAACGATGGTAGTGGGCATTCCAAATGTCGGCAAATCCACATTCATAAACAAGATCGCAGGCAGGGCCGTTGCCGCTACCGGAGACAAGCCGGGAGTCACAAGAGGTAAGCAATGGATCAGGCTGCATCCGGAAGTCGACCTGCTTGATACGCCGGGTATACTGTGGCCCAGGTTCGATGACAAAAACACTGCATTGAACCTGGCTTTTACGGGAGCGATCAGGGACGAGATCCTGGATGTGGTACAGTTGGGGGCGGCATTGGCTGAGAAGCTTGCGGCTGAATATCCGGAATTGTTTTTCAAGCGGTACAAACTTCAGGATGCTGATGGACTCAATGGCCTCGAACTCCTTGAAGCGGCCGGGAAAAACAGGGGATGTATCCTGCCCGGCGGGACGATCGATATGAAAAGGATCGCTGATACGATCCTGGATGAGTTCCGTGGAGGCAGGATAGGTGCCATAACGCTCGAGAAACCTCTATGGGATGAAACGGGGGATACGGATGGAGGAACCGAAACAGGCAGCAAGGGAAGCAAAGGTCAGGACGAATCAGAGCAATGAACGCAAGCACGTGAATGAAAAGCAGATACTTCGCCACGAAAAAGAATTGCAGAGGCTCAATGAAATGTATTTATATGAAAAGGAAGCATTCGAACAGGGGCTTGAGTTCGTGGCCGGCATGGACGAAGCCGGAAGGGGGCCGCTGGCCGGACCGGTCGTGGCAGCTTGCGTAATGCTTCCGAAGGATTGCCTGATAGAAGGAGTAAACGATTCAAAAAAGCTGAGCCCGGTAAAAAGGGAAAAACTCTACGATATCATAATGGAACAGGCAATATCGGTGGGTATCGGCATAGTCGACGAAAAAACTATAGATGAGATCAATATCCTCAATGCGACCAAAATGGCAATGAAGATGGCGGTGGAGCGTGTCAGCCCCAAACCTCAGCTGATCCTTATCGATGCGGTGGAACTCGACGATATGGATATCCCCCAAAAGGCGATAGTAAAGGGAGACATGCTCAGTATATCCATAGCATCGGCCTCCATCATCGCTAAAGTGACAAGGGACCGTATGATCACGGAAGCTGACAAAAAGTACCCTGTATATGGTTTCGGCCGGCATAAAGGTTACGGGACAAAACAGCATATCGACGCTATAAAAAAATACGGAATATGTCCGATACATAGAGTGAGCTTTACAAAACATTTCACGATGTGAGATGCAGTTTCGGAGTCATGGGATATGGCCCCGGATGTTATTAAGGAGTCCGTTATGCGCATAGAAAGCCGAGGGGTAATTTCTGCAGGAAACAGCAGCGGTATCAGCGATCTGGTGAACCGTCTCGAAAAGGGAGACGTTATTCGGGCAAGAGTGCTTGAGACATCACCGGATGAAGTTGTCCTGAGGCTTTCCGACGGTACGGTCATGAAAGCGGCGACTGTCAATGAACCAGGCTTCAGGGCCGGCGAGATGGTGAACCTGAGCGTCAAATCAAAGACAGAAAACCAGATGGTCCTTGAAATAGTGAGCGATCCGTCATCGAATTCCAAGCCAGGAACCGACAAACTCCTGAAACTTCTTGATTCCCTGGGCATCGAACCAAGCAAAACGAACCTGGAACTGGCTTCAGAGCTATTAAAATACAAAACCGTGCTGAATGCCGGCGATATGGCAAAGGCCCTGGAACTGATGAAAAAATCTGATCTGATTGACCCGAAAACAGCCGCATTCATAGTATCGCATAAAATAGATCTGTACGGGGCCGACCATGAAATGCTGGCAAGGTTCCTCAACGGAGAACTGAAGCTTGGGCAGCTGCTCGATTCGCTCGCCGGAGCGCTGGAGCGGATAACAGGCATGGAATCAGCAGATAACGCAGCTGACGATACAACAGCTTCCGGCTCCATTGCCGATGAAGAGTCAAATGGTACGGAAGAAACAGAAAACGTGCCGGATACAGCAAACGCAGGAAATACGGGAAAATCGGAAAATGCAGTATCAAACCAGGGAAAAGGCCACGCGGCATATATTACAGAAGATACCGAATTGTTTTCTCATACCGGCCCGGTATCACATGGAACCGGCCTGCACGGCCGAAACGGCCGCATGGCAAAAGACTTGCCGGACGGCAACGCGCATGCTCCGGCGGGAAAAGATCCGATGAATACGGTTGTCTCTTCACGTGCAGCAATACATGAAAACACTGGTAAATCTTCTCATGCGTTATCATCTGATGCATCGGCCGTCTCCGATACAGCGGACAACGCCGGAAATGATCCATCGACAGCTTTACAGGAATCAGACTATGTATCCGGGAGGCCTGCTTTCGATCAGCCGCATTTGCCGGGCACTGAAGACGGACCGGATACGGCCGTCAGGAACGCTGCCGGCGGCGTCATTAACAAAGACATTATATATACCGGTTTGCACGCCGACATCGGGAAAACCGTATCTTCATCCGCCGAAGACGGCGTCGTCGATAAAGGCGGAAATGATTGCGCCTCACCTGCAGGAAAACTGAAAGATACCATAAACGATCTTTTTGTTAGGATAGACAAAGTGCTTTCGGCAAATGACATTGATGCGGAAAAAATAAAAGCCAGGATAGCCGGGCTGCTTTCTGAGACGGAAAATCTGCTGCGTTCGCCCCGGATGGCAGCTTCAAACGCCGCTGAAAACGCAGCGCGTTCCCTGTCGTTGCTTGGTGAAACAGTAAGGATGATGGACCTTTTGAATTCATTCCAGGTACTTTATTACCAGATCCCCGTGAACCTGGGCGGAAACATGGAAACAGCCGAGCTTTACGTGATGAAACGCAAAGCGAACAGGAAAAGGATAGATCCCCATGATACGGTCATATTCCTGTCTCTCGACACTCAGAACATAGGAAGGGTCGAGGCGCTTGTCGATGTAAAGGGCAACGGCATCAGCATGGATCTGAGGACTGAAAACCAGGCTGTCAGCGATTTCATCAGGAGTAATATCAACAGCTTATATTCCGGTTTAAGCGAGTGCGGCTACAAACTTGTTAATGTGAGCTACTCTGTCATCAGCGGACCGGCTGCCCCGACCGAACAGGAAAAGCTGCTTCTGGCAAAAGCAAATTACAGCCGCGTGAAAATCGATTATCGCATATAGGAAACAAAGATCAGTGTGTATATGATACAGAAATAACTTTGCATAAACACATAATAAACTGCATATCGGCATGTGAACTGACAAAACATAAAAGGGCGCAGATAATTATGGAAAGCAGGAAAAAGAAAATCAAAGAGGCCGCAGCGCTGCGGTTTACCCCTGAAAATGACGCGCCGGAGATAATAGCTCTCGGCAAAGGCGCTGCAGCGGAGAATATAGTGGAAAAGGCGAAGGAAAGCGGCGTGCCGGTCCACGAGGACGCAGAACTGGCGCATGCCCTGAATATGCTCAATATCGGCGACGAGATTCCGCCGGAACTTTATGAGGTAGTGGCAAAAATACTTGTGTTTGTCGGCGATATTGACGGAAGGTTCCCGAGACCGCCGGCTTACGAGGCGAAGAAATGAACAGGCGTCAACTCGGAAAAACAGGAGAACAGATAGCTGCCGATTATCTTTCACAAAATGGCTATACCATCCTTGAGAAGAATTTCCGTTCCGGGAGATTTGGCGAAATCGATATCATAGCTGAAGAGGGCTCCTGCATCTGCTTCATAGAAGTAAAGACAAGGACGTCCGACCTTTTCGGCGCGCCTTCTGAAGCCGTTGACCGAAACAAGAGGCAGAAAATAAGATCTCTGGCATTGATTTACCTGAAGCAGAAAAGAATGGGTGAAAGGGAAATACGCTTCGATGTTGTCGAGATAATTGCAAGGAATATAAAAGGAGAGATCGTGCCTGAAAAAATCAACCTGATAAGAGGTGCTTTCTGATGCTTATAATAGACGCACATTGCGATACTGCATTATCCGTATATAAAGGCGGGGAAGACGGAGGAGATCTCTATGAAAACAGCTGCCATCTTGACATAAAAAGGCTGGTTTCGACCGGTCCGCGCGTACAGTTTTTTGCGGCGTTTGCCCATCCGCAGGAATACAGGAACGACACCCTGTCAAGGGTCCTGTCCATACTCGATGTGGTATATGAGGCGCAGGAAAAATACCCGGATGAATTTGCCGTATGCAAAAGCGCCGATGATATAGATAAAGCGGTTTCCTGCGGTAAAACGGCGGCGGTGCTGTCGGTCGAGGGAGGGGAATGTCTCAACGGTGAACTGTCGGTACTGAGGCAGTTGTACAGGCTTGGAGTCAGGAGCATGCTCCTTGCATGGAACTACCGCAACCTGCTGGCAGACGGGGCCGAAGAAGGAGGCGGAGCCGGGCTGACCGGCTTCGGCAAACGGGTGGTGGCCGAGATGAACCGCCTCGGCATGATCGTAGATGTTTCACACCTCTGCGAGGCAAGCTTCGATGATGTGATGTCCGTAACGGCCAAACCGGTGATAGCATCCCATTCAAATGCGATGGCTGTCTGCCGTAACTGCAGGAACCTGACCGACAGGCAGCTGACCGATATAAAAACCAACGGCGGGGTAGTAGGCATCAATTTTTACCCTTATTTCCTCAATAACACCGAAAAAGCGGATATCGACGATGTGATCAGGCATATCGAACATATCTGTTCCGTCGCCGGCGAAGACCACATCGGCATAGGTGCCGACTTTGACGGTATAGAATGCACTCCTTCAGGACTTGAAGGGACAGAACGCATACCTGCACTGTTTGAGCGCCTGCTACAGCTCAATTATTCCGAAACATTTATCGAAAAATTTGCCGGCCTCAACTTCATGAGGGTTATCAGGCAGATCATGGTATGATGTTTCCGATGATTGCACTACAAAACCATGCCTAATGAAACCTGTCTAATAAAACTATGCTTCATAGCGGCAGTTATCATAATGCCATCCCGGAAATGACGGCAGAACAGGCGCGACATGTTTTTTTTCAATGTTCTGCCCTCTAAAACACTCCAACGTCATTTTCAAATATGAATCATCGATTTATTTATCCTGCAAATAAATACTCACAATGAGTTAAAAATAAATAAAATATGAAATTAGTCAACTTTGGAGTTGCAAAAACCATGCAAATATAATAAAATATCAGCAATGTATTATATGGAGGGACGTTAAGGATGGACTTACTGGGACAATACAGGTGCTTGATGGAGCAATACTTAAAAACACTGAAAGAAGATCCAAAAAGCAGGCTTTCAGTATTGGAAAAGGAATATGACGAGTTCAGGGCAAGAGGTCTGAAACTGGATATGTCCAGGGGCAAGCCATGCAAGGAGCAGCTCGACCTTTCTGTCGAAATGCTGGCTTATCCGTACAAGGATAAAAATTTCAAAACCGATTCGTGCGCCGACGTGCGCAATTACGGCATGGTTGACGGCCTTCCCGAGGCAAAGGAACTGTTTGCGAAAATGCTTGAGGTTGGCACGAACGAGATCATTCTTGGAAACAACTCGAGCCTCAGCATGATGTATGATACGATAAGCCGCGCCATGACATTCGGCCTTTACGGCAGCCCCGAGCCGTGGTGCAGGCTGCCAAAGGTGAAGTTCCTTTGCCCGAGCCCCGGTTATGACAGGCATTTTGCCATCTGCGAGCTTTTCAATATCGAGATGATCACAATAGATCTGAAAGACGACGGTCCCGATATGGACACGGTCGAGAAACTGGCGGCGGAAGACGACTCCATAAAAGGGATGTGGTGCACTCCCAAATACAGCAACCCCACAGGCATCACATATTCTGACGAGGTCGTCGACAGGCTTGCTGCGATGAGTACTGCCGCAAAAGATTTCAGGATATTCTGGGACAACGCCTATGCAGTCCACCATCTTACAGACAGGCCGGACAGGCTGAAAAACATACTCGAAGCATGTAAAAAAGCCGGCAACCCGGACAGGGTATTCATTTTCGCATCTACGTCGAAAATCACGTTCCCTGGTTCAGGCGTAGCAATGATGGCGGCAAGCGAGAACAATATCAGCTTAATTAAAAAGCAGCTTGGCATAAGGACCATATGTCCCGATAAGATAAACCAGCTCAGGCATTTACTGTTCTTCAGAGATATTGACGGCATCGAACGGCATATGAAAAAACATGCGGCAATACTGAAGCCAAAGTTCGATATGGTAATCGGCATTCTTGAATCCAGGCTCGGCGGCAAAAACATAGCAAGCTGGAGCAAGCCCAATGGAGGATACTTCATAAGCTTTGACACGCTGCCCGGCTGCGCTTCTGCCGTCGTGAAACTGGCAGGGGAGGCGGGGGTGGTGTTCACTCCTGCAGGTGCTACCTATCCCTATCATAAAGATCCGCAGGACCGCAACATCAGGATCGCGCCGACACTGCCGCCGGCCGACGAACTCAGGACGGCGATGGAACTGCTTTGCATATGCACAGAAATAGTTTCTATCCGGAAACTGCTCGCCTAAAAACTTGCATTAGGCTGCAAACAATATTATAATTCAATAAGTGGTGCATTCTTGCAATGGTACCATACAAATCTCATATCTCATAAGTATCTGGCGGGATCCTGAAATCCCGCGATTTTTTTTCGGACAATGTGTACCGTCCAGGACCGGGCTGTGTGCGGAAGGGAAAAAGTCCTTAGCTAAATGTACTGAAAAATCTGATGTAAAATTATACAGTTTTACGTTGAATTGAGCAAAAAAATCATATAGAATTAGTAATGATGTAATTATGTGTTGCTATGTTTACTTGCCTGGAGGGTTTCAAGTGATAAACAAATACAGTAACGTTCCTTTGTATTCCCAATTAAAGCAGCTCATCATAGAGAAAATAGAATCAGGCGATTATCCTGTCGAGTCGAAGATCCCATCCGAGCAGGAATTCTGCGAATTATACGGAATAAGCAGGCCGACGGTGAGGCAGGCGATAAGCGAGCTGACCAACAACGGCTATTTATATAAAGAAAAAGGCAAGGGCACATTTGTAGCAAAGCCGAAATCAAAAGTCGACATAAAGAATTATACCGGGTTTACAGACTCAATACTGGACAGCCATGATCCAAGTCAGCATGACATAATATCATTACGTACTGTCAGGACAAATGATGTGCCTCTGCTGAAAGACATATTCGGATTACAGGGTCCGTCAGCAAATGCCGAGTTTGCCGAGATAAGATATGTCACGTCCGAAAACAAGAGCGTCCTTTCATATAATACGTCATATATACCGATGGCATTGTTCCCGGATCTTCTGGATGATATAAAGGACAGGAAGCCATCCTATGATATATTGAAGGGAAAATATCCGCTGATCCCGGTAAGGTCCAAAAGCACACTGGAGATAGTGTATACGGACCAGACGGACGCGCAGTACCTGCAGATACAGCCCGGGCTTCCTGTGATCAGGATAGCTAATATCCTTTTTTCAAAAAGCGGCCAGCCTGTGGAATTTATAATTTCAAAATATCGCGCGGACAAGTGCCAGTTGGTTTTCGAACACAATAAATAGTACGTGCATTTAATAAGATATAATCGATAACGAAAGATTTGCTACAGGATGATGAACGATCCATTGTTAAATATGTCAAATGTAATGTTTGACATATTTTTTTAATATTAAAAACGGGCGATTCATGGTAAAATCTATGTGGACCGAAACATAATACAAAAGTATGCCATCAGGTAGATTGCTTTACAAAGGAAAGTGATATGAAGTGAAATATGCAGTCGCATTCGCGCTTGCTTTCATATGTGTGTACTATTTGATACCGCCGCTGAGGAAGTTTGCTTTATCCATAGGCTTTGTCGACATGCCTACCGAGAGGAAGATCCACACGGAACCTGTTCCGCACCTTGCGAGCATAGGCATTTTTATCGGTTTCATGGCTTCATTCCTTCTGTTTTCAGACGGGATGACCAGGAGAAATACAGGCTTCATAGCAGGAGCCTTCCTGGTACTGGCGATAGGGATCGTCGATGACTGGTACAAGACTCATGGAAAGGATTTCCCGGCACTGCCCAAAGCCGTTGTACAGGTGACGGCAGCCATTATTGCATATTTCTCCGGTTTCGTATTTACCGGCTTCACCAACCCGTTCAACCACGGTGATTATGTGATGCTTCCTGTGTGGCTCCAGTTCCTGCTTACAGTCACATGGATTTTTGGAGTCATTACCGTAATAAACTTTTCAGATGGCCTGGATGGACTGGCGGGAAGCCTCTCGACCATATCTGCGATGACGCTGTTTATCGTGGCATTGGCAAAGGGGCAGACGAAGTCCGCATTGATGTCTGTTATCCTGGTAGGGGTCGCCGTTGGCTATCTGAAATACAACAAACCGCCAGCAAGGATATATATGGGCGACGCAGGCGCCGGTTTCATGGGATATGTGCTTGGGATAATCGCACTGGACGGAGCATTCAAGCAGGCGACGGTATTGTCCATGTTCGTTCCGATACTTGCCCTGGGTGTGCCTATTTTTGATAACCTGTTTGTCGTCGCCAGGAGGCTGGCGAACGGAAAGCCGTTTTACAAGCCTGACAGGAGCCAGGTCCATTACAGGCTCCTTTCGGCCGGGTTGAGCCCTAAACAGGTAGTAATGTTCCTTTGCCTTGTAAGCGTTTGTCTCAGCCTTACTTCCATAATACTATTGCTGCTGAAAGTATAAAGCCATATGGCAGACGGCAATAAACTGGAGCCGCATGGCGGAAATGGACTTCAGAAGGCCGGTAAATAATGAGCAGAAGGCATAAAGAATAGATATATTCGTTTATTATATGGTCAAAACCATTCCGACGGCATTATAATTTAGACGTACCGGATATCCTGTACATTGCGGCTTCCGGAGCCGACTTCCTGAAGAAAGGGGTGGTCTGAGATGAAGATCGATGCGGAGGTGGCCGTCGCCTGACGGCCTGGACAAAGTCCGCCGTGCATCCAGGCATGGCGGACTTTTAAATTTTCGCTGTAATGCCTTGTTTTCTTTCATATATGCAAGCTTGAAATTGACAATACATCAAAGCTGATCATCCTGGAACCTGAAGGATTTGGACCTGGCCGGGAAATTACCCGTGCTGGCTTCACATGATACATCGTGCATGTTTAAGGCTGCACAGAACAGGCTTGATCACGGAAACAGGTCGGCTGGATCGAAGCTGATGAATGAGCAATAATTAAAATGTGAACAAGTTACATCTCTGATTTTTGTCTGCCAATAAAAATCAGACTTAATGTTATATATACAGTATGATTTATTAGGTATTACTTTTACCTGTAATAATTCATGAAAGGTGAATCGGGAATGAGATTTTTAGGGAATATAATATGGCTGCTCCTTGGCGGAATAGTAATGTCCGTTTTGTGGGCTGTATCCGGAATCGTTCTTTGCATTACTGTAGTAGGGATTCCTTTTGGCATACAGTGCTTCAAAATCGCAAACCTGGTCCTGTGGCCTTTTGGCAGGGAGATCATACTTGGGAATTTCGGCGTCGGAGGTTTATTTCTCAATATAATATGGCTGATCGTTTTTGGCTGGGAATTTGCGGTCCTGCATTTTATTATCGGTTTACTGTACTGCATTACCATAATAGGGATACCGTTCGGCATACAGCATTTCAAGCTTGCCAAACTCGGGATACTGCCGTTTGGCGCGCAGATACGCTGAACGGTAATTTGGTATGGGGAGGTACGATAATTTTTTATAAATAATTACACGAAATATAAATTTCGCGTAATTGAGGGGAGGCTTTCCGGTAAACCTGGGACGATGTATAATATTGCTATACGGGACTTTTAAATTTATAATAATTTACAGACCGATCATATCATTCGTTTGGAGCGATTTGATTTTGCACAAATGATTAAGCCATTAACGAGGTCATGCAAATGAAAAATATAAACGATTATGAAATACCTCCCGTGCTGATGGATTTCCTCAGCTATATGCAAACTATCCGCGGCCGTTCCGCGAACACTGTACAGGTTTACTTCTATGATTTAAGAGTTTTCTTCCGTTTCATGAAGCTTCGCAGGAACCTGGCCGATAAAAATGTTCCATTTGAAGAAATCCCTATCAATGACATAGATATCGATTTCATAAGGACTGTCACGCTAAGTGATCTTTATGCTTTTATGGCTTTTGTAAGCAATGACCGTGACAATTCATCGTTTGCCAGAGCCCGCAAGGTTTCGAGCTTGAAATCTTTTTTCAAATATCTTACATTTAAGGCAAAACTTTTAGATACGGACCCTGCGGCAGAACTGGAATCGCCCAAACTGATGAAACGTCTGCCAAGATACCTGAACATTGATGAAAGCAAGCAGCTGCTTAACTCCGTAGACGGCAAGTTTTCAGAGCGCGACTACGCCATACTGACTCTGTTCCTCAACTGCGGACTCCGTCTGTCCGAACTTGTCGGAATAAACATAAATAATATAAAGGGTTCGGTCCTCACTGTCATCGGAAAAGGAAACAAGGAACGCAGTATTCCCCTCAACCAGGCTTGTATAAGGGCTATCGAGGACTATATGAAAGTCAGGCCTGCAGACGGGGTCAAGGACCGTAACGCATTGTTCCTGAGCAGCCGCAAGCGGAGGATCAGCAAGGAGTCCGTGCAGAAGATCGTCAAGAAATACATAATAGCCGCCGGTCTCGATCCGGAGCGGTATTCCACCCATAAACTGCGTCATACTGCAGCTACGCTGATGTACAAGTACGGACATGTTGACATAAGATCGCTCCAGGAACTGCTTGGCCATGTTAGCATCTCCACCACGCAGATATATACCCATCTCGACAGCAACCAACTTAGGACAGCTGTAGACAGCAATCCGCTTGCAGACTTCAGCAAGGAAAAGTAAAAATGAAGGTTTACTTAATATGACGAGTTAATTATAATATTATAGTTGTACCGACGCTTCAGTTAATGTGCTGTCGGTACGGTGGAACCGTTCGCTTGCAAAATGAGTCTCATTTATAGGCTCAAGCGCTGCGGCGCGGTATATCGGGCAAAATACTGCCAGTATGGCATTTATAATGCTATACGGACCGTGATAAGGACCTGACATGAGTAATATCGATATAAGTATAGGGATAATAAGTTAACGAGGTCATTACAAATGGAATCAAGAAAATTTTACTTTATATTGACGAT